>PAOC01000072.1 GCA_002708465.1 Planctomycetota bacterium | reverse complement strand
GATCTCAGGAGAAGGTTCAGGGAGTCGTGAGCCCGGGGCTCATCCACTGATTTATCTCTCGGGAACGCATCTTTTTTTTCAGCGTAGGGCACTCCGGCGAAATAGATCTGCTTGAGGTTGTTGGCGCACTGGATTTTCCAGGCCTCCTCTCGGCCCGTCAAGAGAGCCGGGATGATGAAGCCTGCTGCGATCGCAGCGAGCAGGACGAGGCCGCCAAAGGCAACGCCGCAGCCGATCAGCACCTTGACCCCGGTAGACATGCCACGGGGGGCGGAATCATCGAGACCGTCCTCGTACGGAGCCTCGGTCTTATCTGTCTCCCCCGGAGGAGCATCCTCGTGGCCATCTGCGTGTTCGTTGTTTTCGCGGTCATCTATCATAGGACATGGATTCCCTTTTCATTGTTCTCGACATTAAATCCTACCCGGAGAGTGGGGCCCTGAGAATGTCGCACGGGCTTAATATAGACATTGAAGTGAAGATGAGAAACGATTTACCCTCCGAGCGGGGACCCTGACAAGACCCTGACGAACCCTCAATAATTCTCCCCCCGGGACGACTCACCAGGCATGGATGGTTTTCGCGTACCTGGGGGATGAGCCCCGATATCGTCCGATAACCTGTCATTTCATTCCAGGAGCAAAGGCTGCCTGGGGGTGGTAAACAGCCTAACATCGGGCCCAGGTCGCAGGTGGCGAGAATGCCTTAAAATGGGGGTAATAAGGCCTCCTGGTCAGTTTTTCCACATGGCGAGCTTTTTTACCCCGAGGTGTGGAATCTTGCCCGGGATCGATATGAAAAGATGACGGACTACGGGTTTTTGTGTGATAATTATAGGCCGGGTTGGTTTCTCGACGATTGAGCGGGAGCCTCCGGTATTTCCGGACAGCTGGTTCGGATGCCCGGTGAGTTGGTAAGCCCGGGAATCAGTAAGAAATACAATGGGCCCTGAATCATTCTTCCGGCAGTCGCCGGGAGGGGATTTTACTTGGGCCGCCGTTTAAAGAAAGGCAATGGTAGAAGACATGCTTCAGCTCGCCNGGAGAAGGTTGAGTATTGAAAAGATACTGCTGCTTGGCNTCGGTTTNTTCCTTTCGGCCTNNCCNCNTGTTTTTNCGCAGGAGGAANNCGAGGTNGCCGATTTCAANGAGGANAAGTGGACGCTCGANATGACGCCCCTGAAGATCCGTATGGTGACCCCCCGCATTGGCGTGGGTAAAGGCAGGACCTTCTGGTACATGGTCTATTCCCTGGAGAACAAGTCCGGGGCGGANCGGAACTTCTTTCTTTCCATCAGCGCCAAGAGCGACAGGAAGAGAGGCTATTCCGATCTATTTCTTCCCTCTGTAGAGAAGGCGATCGAGAGGCAGGAAGACAGACCTCTGTGGGGCAAGGCCGACAAGTTCAANNTGCTCAAGGACAAGTCCCTGGGTGAGCGGAAGTTCTCCTATACCAGGATCAAGGCTGGAGAGAAGCGGCTCTGTGTCGCGGTATTCAACAAGTTCGATCCGAACGCCAAGAATATCACCATCCGAGTGACTGGATTGTCTAATGACATTGAAGTAATCAGCGACCCCGGTGGCCGCACCCTCCTGCGAGAGAGGATCCGTCTGATCCATTTGTCGCGTCCTGGTGATGAATATGAGATCACCAACGACAGCTTCAAGAATCTTCGTATGGAGTGGCGTAAGGAGTCCACGGAGGTCAAGTTCAAGGACGAGTGATCACGTTTTCAGATGGAACATCACGAGTCTTTTTTCAGCTCCCTCTCTGAAGAGGAGCATCACCTGCTCGCTCTTAAGGATCTCCTCTACGAGGGATCCTGGGAGGAGATTGAGATTGATTTAAAGGCCCGTAAGGATAACAAGCCCTACGTGGTCAAACTTGATAGCCGAATAGATGAGGATCTGCTTCGTATCGAGAGACTGAGAGCTTACGAAGATGAGAAGGGTGTCGACCTCGGTCGCTACCTGCCTCACAACCAGTCAGCTCAGGATTGAAGACGTTTCTCAGCGAACCGGTTAAGTAAGGAGGAGGCCCCGGGATCCGGGTAGCCAGCTAAGGAGAAAGAATGAAGTTTTCCAGTTTGAAACAGAAACTAGGATTGACCCTCGCCGCGGCGGTGGTCACCTGTTCGATCATCGGTTGTGCCTCCAGTGGCGATAGCGGCAAGCCCGCGGTAACTCTGCCGTCCGCCTCAGCTGCCGCCGTTGGCGCCAGGATTCCTGAGAGCGTTCTCAAGGGCAAGGGGCTCGAGGAGGTCTGGTATCTCGGCGAGGTCGTCTCCGGCAAAGAGCGCGTCGGTGTCCAGAGAGCCTATCTCCTCGAGGAGGATCTCTTCTGCGTTACCGATCCGAACAGCGTTTCTCAGAGACACCTCATTCGCTTCAGCAGGAATTCCGGCCATGCCGTCTGGTACGAGGATATCGAGGGCAGCATGGTGCACTCTCCTTCCACCTACCACTATCCGGTAACGGTTCTCCGTGACCCCGAGCTTTATTACACTCAGCTGGACAAGGTTGTCTGTCTCGATCTCGATACCGGCCGCAAGAAGTGGGACAGGGAGCTGAGCTTTCCGGTCTCTACCACGGTGGTGGCCAATGAGAGCCACATCTTCCTCGGCTCCGACCTCAAGCGCGCCTACGCGGTTCCCAAGAAGATGAAGGTTGAGCAGTGGACCTACCTGACCAAGGGCAGGATCGAGGCGGCCCCTCTGCTGGCCGGCGACAAGGTTGTCTTCGCCTCCCATGATGGTTCCGTTACGGGACTCGTCCCGGGCGAGGGTTGGGACAAGGTTCGCTCCTGGAAGTTCAATACCGGTGACAGGATTCGTTCGGACCTGGCCTTCTACGACCGCGGTATTTTTGTCGCGTCGTCTGACTACAAGCTCTACTGTCTCAGGCTCGACGGAACGGTTCGCTGGAGTTTTGTGACCCAGGCGGAGGTCAATGAACCTCCCTCCATCTACAAGACAGCCGGTGGAGCCCATGCGTTCGCGATCGCAGATGAGAACAAGCTCAAGGGGTTGCCCCGGACGCTCTTTGCCCTTCCCCTGCCCAAGGGGGATGATGTCGCAGCCGTATTCCATTCCTGGAAGCTGGAAAATGTTAAGAAGGTGGTTTCCATCGGTAAGGATAACCTCTACGTTCTGATGGAACCCGGCGCTTCCGGTGAGAAGACCCTGCTGGCCGTGGATCTAGTCACGGGCAAAGAGGCCTTCCGCCTCGATGTCGCCGGCTTCAATTTCATTCCGAATAATGCGGCAGATTTTGGCCGCCGGAGTACGGAGCGCGGTCGCATCTATCTCATCAGCAAAACCGGGGCCATCCAGGTGCTCGGTGAAAAGAGCCTGTAAGCTGGCCCAGGGGGCTCCAGGCTCCAGCCGGTTGGGAGCCATGCAGGACTCGATACCAGCATGAATGGGAATACAGGCGTGGATGACCCGGGGCGTTTCGCCCGGGATTGCGCGGAGCGGGAGCTTTTCGATGGGGCCAGGCGGGTTCTGGTGGCCTGCTCCGGAGGCGCTGATTCTACAGCCCTCGCGACCCTGTTGTCCGAGCATTTCGCAGCTCTCGGGGACGGCGCGCCTGAGCTCTATCTCGGCCATGTGAACCACGCGCTGCGCGGGGCGGACTCCGATGAGGATGAGGTTTTTGCCGGGGAGCTGGCACGGAAGCTGGGGGCAGAGTTTCTCAGTGTTCGTCTCCAGGGGACAGCCGGGCACGAGCCTCCCGCGCCGTTGAGCGAGGGCCAGGCGAGGGAGCTTCGCTACGCGGTCTACCGGGACTGGGCGAACGGGCACCAGCTGGACTGCATCGCGACGGGTCATCACAGGGATGATCAGCAGGAGACCCTCCTGCTGCGTCTTTGCCGGGGTACAGGCGTTGCCGGGCTGGCCGGGATTCCCGCCAGCAGGCCGCTGGGCGGCACGGAAGACGCCGTGAAGCTGGTGCGGCCGCTGCTGGGTTGGTCCAGGGCGGAGCTCCTGGATATTCTCGATGCCCGCGGACAGTCCTATCGAACCGACGAGACCAACAGGAGCCTGGAGATTCCTCGCAACCGTGTGCGGCACGAGGTGCTGCCCCTGCTGGAAGAGCATGTACATCCGGGCGTTCGGTCTTCGCTCGGGCATCTTGCCGAACAGGCCGCCGGTCTCCAGGGCGATCTCGAGAGCCTGGGCGCCCGGGCGCTTGCCGCCGCGCGGCTCGCCGCTGCCGGGGAAGGGGTCTTCCTGTCTCTGGAGGAGCTGCGGGGCTGGCCGCGAAGCGTTCGTCGNGAGGTCTACGCCGCTGCGGCCAGGGAGCTGGCGCCCGGGACGGAGGGTTTCTTTTCCCGGCGGCAGTTTGAATCCGCGGAGGACGTGCTGGACCCCGATGACAGCCTGGCCGCCGCCGACCTCGGTGGAGGGCTCCGCGTTGAGCTGGCCGGGGGCTCGCTTCGCTTCATNCCCGCGGCGGGAGAGCGNGCGCNGCCGCTGNTTTCCTGCGGCGATGTCTCGCTCGAGATCGATGGCGACCCGGTGGCCTGGGGGGAATGGTCTCTNTCCGCCCGCCGTGAGCCATGGGGGGGGCCGGGGGAGGATACGCTGGAAGAATGGGTAGATGAGTCTTCGCTCGATGGGCGCCTCCTGGTGAGGGGGCGTCTTCCGGGGGACCGGGTCTGGCCCCTGGGCGCNCCCGGAAGCAAGAAGCTCAAAGAATTCCTGCGCGAGAGCGGCGTTCCGGCCGGCGGCCGGGATGGGATTCCGCTCGTCGTCAGCGCGGGAGAGATCGTCTGGGTTGTCGGTCAGCGTCTCTGCCAGCCCTTCAGCGTCTCTCCCGGCGGCGCTCCCGCGGTGCGGCTGCACGCCCGCCGCCTCGAGGATGCGTCCTGATGATCAGAGCGGATTTTCGTTTCGGGTCCGGGCTTATCCTGTAATCGGCTGGTGGGAAACCTTGACTTGCGACCGCATGCCGAATGAAAATACCGCCATGTCAATCGAGAGCCAGANCTATCAGAACCCCCTCGTCAAGCGCTATGCCAGCGCCGAGATGCTGCGGATTTTTTCCGACGACAATCGCTACCGAACCTGGCGCNGGCTCTGGCTTGNGCTGGCGGAATCCGAGGCCGAGCTNGGACTCAACATCAGCGAGGCCCAGNTGGATGAGCTGCGCGCCCATCTTGACGATATAGATTACGACCGGGTCGCGCAGCACGAGAGCGANCTGCGCCACGACGTCATGGCGCACATCAAGACCTTTGGCGAGGCCTGTCCCTCGGCCGCGGGGATCATCCACCTTGGCGCCACGAGCTGCTANGTGACCGACAATGCCGACTGCATTCTCAACCGCCAGGCCCTCGAGCTGGTGCGGTCGAAACTCGTCCGTCTCCTGGGCGCCCTGGAACGGTTCGCGCTCGAGTACAAGGAGCTCCCGGCGCTCGCCTATACGCATTTTCAGCCGGCCCAGCTGACCTCCGTCGGCAAGCGCGCGGCGATCTGGGCTCAGGATCTCCTGCTCGACCTGAAGGAGGTGCAGTTCAGGCTTGACGGGCTGCGCTTTCGCGGCGTGAAGGGTACGACGGGAACCCAGGCGAGCTTCCTGCGTCTNTTTGACGGCGACANCGACAAGGTTGAGGCCCTCGATGAGATGGTGACAAAGAAGATGGATTTCGAGGCGAGGTTTCGCGTTACCGGTCAGACCTACACCCGCAAGCAGGATGAGGCGACCCTGCACGCCCTCTCCGGCCTGGCCCAGTCGGCCCACAAGATCTCCAACGATGTGAGGCTGCTGCAGCGCCTCGGCGAGATGGAGGAGCCCTTCGAGACCAGGCAGGTCGGCTCATCGGCGATGCCCTACAAACGCAACCCCATGCGTATGGAGCGGGTCTCCTCCCTGGCGAAGTTCGTGATCTGCGAGGCGCAGAACGGCGCCTGGGTCCACTCCACGCAGTGGTTTGAGCGGACCCTGGATGATTCGGCTAACCGCCGGCTCTCGATTCCGCAGAGCTTCCTGGGGATCGATGCCATCCTGATTCTCATGGTCAACGTGGTGGAGGGACTGGTCGTCTATCCCGAGGTCATTCAGCGGATCCTCAAACAGGAGTTTGACCTGATGGTGAGCGAGAACCTCATGATGCTGGCGGTGAAGGCGGGGGGCGATCGCCAGGAATTGCACGAGAGCATTCGTGACCACGCCATGGAGGTGGTCCAGGCGCGCCGCGGCGGGGATGGCGATGCCGATCTCCTCCTCCGGCTGGCTGAAGACCCTCTCTTCGAGAGCGTTCGCGAAAACATCTCCGAGGCTTCGGATCCGGCCGACTATATCGGCTGCTCCGCTGCGCAGGTCGAGCGCTTCTTTGCCGAGGAGGTTCGTCCAGCCATCGAGCTCTGCGGAGCCGGCGGGGATGATTCCGATACGTCATCCTGGGACGTCAGGGTTTGAGCGCCTCCGCGTTGGAAGGCTTCGTGATCCATAAGTCGAGCAGAAATGTCCGGGTCCGTTCCGGCTCCGAGGTGCTGCTGTGCACCCTGCGGGGACGCTTCCGAGACGAAAAGACAGGAAGGTCTCCCGTGGTGGTGGGGGACCGGGTGAAGGTCGAGCCCTGCGGCGAGGGAGAGGCAGTCCTCGAGGAGATCCTGCCGAGAAAGACGGAGATTCGCCGCGCCAGGGCGCTGCGCCGGGGGGGACGTTTGCGGCCGGGCAAGGCGCCCGCCGAGGAGCTGGTGGTCGCATCCAATGTTGACCAGGTTCTGATCGTGATGGCATCGTGTACGCCGCCGCCGCGCTGGGCTCTCATCGACAGGGTGTTGATCTCCACCGCCTGGGAAAAGGTCGAGGGCGGGATTTGTCTCAATAAATGGGACCAGGTGGAGGATGAAGATGAGGTGCGTGAAGACCTGGAGGAGTGTCTCGGCGTATACGAGGATCTCGGCTATGGCTGCTTTCGCCTGAGCGCGCTGGGGCGCACCGGGATCGAAGCTCTCGCCACCTGGCTCAAGGACAAGGTGACCGTTTTTTCGGGCCACTCCGGCGTCGGTAAATCGACCCTCATCAATGCGCTCTGTCCCGACCTTGACATCCAGACCTCTCACGTCAACCGGGTCACGGGGAAGGGGCGTCACACCACCACCGCCGCGACTCTCTACGAGCTTCCCGGGGGAGGCTGCCTGATCGATACGCCAGGCTACCGGGAGTACGGGCTCGCCAATATCGAGAGCGCCCAGATCAGCCGGTATTACTCAGAGTTCTCCGAGCACCTTTCCCTGTGCAGGTTTGGTAATTGCCTGCATCTGGATGAGCCCGGCTGCAAGGTCATCGAGGCGGTCGAAAAAGGTGAAATATCTGATTTACGCTACCAGAATTACCTGCAGATATTGTCCGCCCAGTAGCTCCAGGAATCTGTAACATTATTTGCCCATTGGAGTTACCGTGGTATCCTTGATGTAGGGCAGTTTCAGGAGGAGTTTTCCGCAAGGTTTAGGCCATTGTAAGCGTCTTAAGGGATATGGCGGCGTCTGTTGAGCCGCGGCCATATGAGTGTTTAGCGAAAATGCTTGCTGAGGACCGGGAATACGTAGAGCGAGTGCTTGCCGGTGAGCCGGAAGTTTTCGAACAGCTGGTTCGAAAATACAACCGGCTGGGAGGCGCTATAGCCTACGGAGTTCTGTCAGATTTTCATCTCGCAGAGGATGTGGTTCAGGATGCTTTTATCCGCGCCTTCGAGGCTCTTGCGGGCCTCAAGGAGCCGGCCCGGTTCCGGTTCTGGTTCGCGGGAATCGTAAAGAGACGATCGATCGATGTACTACGTCAGCGAAAAACACCAAGGATGCGGGCCGCCAGCCTTGAGGCTGGAGCTGCCGACGACGGCGAGGGCCAGGTTCTGGGGTCGACGATCTCCAGCGACTCGAGGCGCCCGGACCAATCGCCCGATGCTTCTCAACTTGATGCCGCCGTGCATGCCGAGCGCCGCCGCCAGGTGCTCGAGTGCATCTCCGGGCTTGATGAGAATGACCGGATTGTCGTCTCCCTCAAGCACATGGAGGGCATGTCCTACAGGGAAATCGCCGAGCTCATGGAGCTCTCGGTTTCCGCTGTCGAGTCCCGACTGTTCAGGGCTCGCAAGGTTCTGCGTAAACGACTTGCCGCCGCGTTGAAATTGGATTCGCCGGAATCATGAAAGATCCTGACTGCAGCTGCAGCTCTGAAGTCATCTGGCGCTACATCGATCGCGAGCTCTCCGCCCGCGAGATGGCAGTGGTCAGTGAGCAGATCAGGGGCTGCGACAATTGCCGTTCGATGTACGAGGGGCAGGCTCTCCTGGCCAGGTCGCTCAGCACCGGCTTTGTCGATTCTCCCTTTGGCGAAAGCTTCGTGGCTCGTTCACGGGAGCGCTTCGGCTCCGCCGGTCTCGGCGAGTCTCCCGGGGACGGCCTTCGGACCATCAAGAGCGGCACGAAGCTTCTCCTCGGCTACAGAGCCTTCTCCCTGTTGCGATCCAGGAGGGCGCTGGGAATTGCCGCCATGCTTCTGCTGGTGCCGGCGATGATCGCTATTGGCCTGCTGGTCGGCTCGCGGCGCGAGCAGTCCCTCGGCGGGCTCAGGGTCACAGGGCAGGACGAGGTAGGGGTGCGCGTTGCCGGTTCTTCCAGCGAGGCCATCTTCATCCAGCCCCAGCCCGGGAGCTCGGGATTTCAGGCCGGCAGGATCTACGATGTTCCCGCCGGAACGACGTTGTCGCTCACGCTGAGTGCGGGAGATGGAGGCCGCGACCCGGCCGCAAGGCTTGATGTCGCCGGTCCGGCGAGGTTCTCAACCGATCCGGACTGCACCGTACGCAATTTTCACGGCAACCTGATCAACGGCGATCTGCGAGCCAGGGTCTCTCCTCGCGGGGCGGGAGAGAGCTTTCGAATATCGTCCGGCGGATTACACCAGGCTCGCGTCATCGGCACCGTATTCGTGCTTTCAGCGCGGGATGGCGCCACCAGCCTCATCGTCGAGGAGGGTCTCGTAGGCTTTGGGGTCCTGGGCGAGGCGGGCGACTACACCGAGAAAACGAAGGTGGGTCCGGGCGCTGGTACGGTTACCCTCGCTGCCACCGGGATTCTCTCTGGCATCGCTCCTGCAGCGGGGTCAGCGGAGAGCGGCCGGGGAGATCCGGCCCTTCCAGGTTCTTCCGCCGCGGCCAGCCCGGCCGCTGACGCTCCGGCTGCTGGCGCTCCCGACAAGGCCAGGCCCGCCGGCGGGGGAAACAAGGTCCCGGAGACCCTTCGGGATCAACTTGACCGCCCGGCCAATCCGCGCGGGAAATAGCGCCGGCTCTCTCTCGCTGGAGTCGTTTTCGATTTAGAAGCCGCCGGCCTTGAGGACCAGTGCCAGCAGGGCGTAGGCTGCGAGGAGCCCGGAGAGGGCGAGGGTTATCCAGAGAATCAGGCGGATGGATCTCCTGGTCCTCTGCAGGACGGCGATCTCGGGNGCGGCNTCGAGCTTCTCCAGGATGCCGTTGAGGCGNTCTTCTCCGATCTCTTCGATTCCCTCTTCGAGATCCCGGTAGCTCTTTCTGAGGAGGATGTCGAGCTCGGCGATGATCTTCACTTCCTCGTCGGTGAGGCTGCATTCTTCGAGGTGAAGCCTGAANTCTTTTTCCAGGACAGAGCTGATGGCGGGACCATCGGGATGGGAGCCGCCGTTTTGAAAGCCGCCCTGGCTGTTGCTGGTCATTGGATGCTTCCTGTGGGATGTTCCCGGGTTGATTTTCCTTCAGCTTCCGGGACAGGTGTTTTTCGCAGGAGATTTCTCAGCTTGTCGAGCGCGCGGAAGAGCCGATTGCGAATCGTTCCATCCGGTTCGGAAAGATTCAGCGAGATCTCCTTATTGGAGAGGCCCTTGAGGTAGCGGAGAACCAGGACGGTCTGGTAGCGCTCGGGAAGTTCTGTGATGGCGGCCATGACTTTTTCCATTTCATCTTCTGTTTCTANCCGCGCCTCGGCTTCGGTCTTCTTTCGATTGGCGGGGGGGCGGCCCTCGAGAAAATCAGGGCCCAGGCTGTCGAGTGAGCTGGTCTTACGGTGTTTTCTGAGCTGATCGGTTGCAAGGTTCTGGGTGATTCGAAGCATCCAGCCGACAAAGGCCTTGGGATTCGTGAGCTTGCCGAGTGAGCGGAAGGCCCGGAGGAATACCTCCTGGGCGAGGCTGTCGGTGTCGGACTCGGCTGGAAGGCGTGTTTTGAGTGTTACCACCACGAGCTTCCAGTAGCGTTCGACCAGGAGCTTGTAGGCCTCCTGTNTTTCTTCCGATTCTCCTTCGCGCAGGATTACGGAAATCAGGGTCGAATCGCTCTTTTTGGNCTNGGNTTCAGCCTCTCGGCTGTCCCGCGACCCGTCTAATTTCCTTTCNCCTGTATTATCCACTTATTNAGCTTCTCACTCTAAAAGACGCANNTCAGGGCTTCTCGTTGCCCTCTGGTTCCAATAAAGTCGCCANCNTAATTATAAATACTTNAAAATTAATATGTTATGCCTTTTGNCCGGTTTGACGATGAGNCGATAGAAGAGTATTCTTTTANAGGAGTGTAGAGGAGCCGCTTTTGAGACCAACNGCGGCTCATTGTCCGCAGGANTGAAGAGCAGGGCAGAGGAGCCCGTCATGGACCATCCGGTTGAACCAGCAACCNGGGANGGCGAGAAGNNCAGGNAGAGCATCCCGCGTCAGGCGNTTGCCTGGCTGAAGNGTCAGCATCTTCGTTTCGGGATCTGGCTGCCCGTTGGCGCGGCNGGNGTTCTCGNCTTGACGCTGACGGTTCTCTACACCTCNCTGGCTACGGCCGAGCGCGGCAACGAGGNNGGCTATGTTCCAGGAGGGAAGGCCGGCGAACCNGCGCTCGCACCGGGNGTCGAGGTTCATGNTCCGGCACGACAGCTTCGCGGGTCGCTGAAGGCTGCCCTGCGCCGGGGACTGCNGCCGNGGTCTCCCGTGGAAGGGGATAATTGATATGTTTTCGACNNCGGCCCNCCGCNNTCTCCTGCCGCTTGTTTTNGTCGGTCTNTATTGCCTNCTCTCCCCGGTTGTTGCCGGTACGGTCTATCTGAAGAATGGCCGGGTGATTCGCGGACCGATTATGGAAAAAGATGATGNCGGGGTNGTTGTTGGAATCGATGGCGGCAAGATGCGCATCTACAAACGCTTTATTACCGCGGTCGTATATGACAAGGCCGACCCTGGAAGGGAAGAAAAAACTGCGCCGCGCCGGGAGCCTGCCGCCAAGGCGGCTACGGCCGCTTCAAATTCCTCCACCGAGGGGTTGCCAGCGGATCCGCGCGAGCTGCTCGACAGGCTGAAGCGCGCAAGCGGGGCGCCTGTCCCCGGCCGCCGTTCAGCTCCCGGGGCTTCAAAGGTCACGCGTCTCGCATCCGCTGAAAACAGGACTGAAGCTGCCTCCGGTCCGTCCTCGGCCGCGGCTGGACTCGCCGAACAGGCGGAGGGTCCCGTTCCGGGCTCCTCGATCCGTCCTCCGGCCGGCTGGAAGCTCTCGAGGAGCCCCGGGCTGGTCCGGTTCGTCGCTCCCGGCAAGGGTCCGTTGTCCGCCAGCCTCGAGCTGTCCCGGCTTGATGGGCCTGCGCTGGCGACAACGGCGTGTCTCCGGGTTCTGCGCGAGGAGCATCATTCGATGCTCGATGGCTGCGAGGTTCTGGATGAGAGCTTCAGCAGGAATGCCCTCGGTCGGGAGGTCTTTGAGCTCACCTCGCGAGGGCGCTTTGACGGCCGGGAGGTGACGGTTCACCAGAGAATTATCTATACCGAGAGTAATGCCTGGCTGTTGTCGNCGTTCAGGGNNTCCAGNNACAAGGGTGTNGGNCGGCTTCTCTCCGNGAGCATCGNCAGCCTGGGGNTGGCGGCGNCNAAAAACGTTTCGAGAAGGCCGTAGTCATTNCTTCTTGAGGCGGGNCGGGACCGGCCTGGANCGGCCGCGGCTATCCAACGTGAGGAAGGGTGAGTGTATGATGCGCGTTTACGGTTTGCTGTTGCTGGCNGGTCTACTCTTNTCGGTTTCCGCNGGCTGTAGAAGTCTCGATAGCGTCCAGGGTCTTGATGNNTCCTCCGTTTCGTTTGCTCANGCGGCCTACCGTGACAGGGCNAGCCTGGTCAGCCTCCAGNATCCGAAGGNCGGCGACGAAGCTCAGNCGGAGGACGATGGNGCCGGCCGGCGNGGCTCAACGCTNGACGTGATCGTNGCCGAGCTGATCGCGATTGGNCCGGGGATGTTCGTGCAGGGTCTCGGGCATCGTTACGCGGGNGACCANGTNACCTCCCGGCAGTTGATGAGGGTTGGAGCCATTGGGGTNGGAGTNGGNGCGCTCGGTGTNGGCCTGGTTGCCGGTGGTAACGAGATCTCCGAAGATTGGGTCGGCAGCGCCGTTAGCGGGGCGGGCTATGGCATCGGAGTGATTGGAGTGGGCTATTATCTCTCGGCCTGGATCTACGACATCTACGATACTCCGCGCGCTGTTCGAAGCGGGGGAAGACCGCCGCCCAACTCTCCATTCGTTGATTCGCTCGATTCTCTCGGGAGAGAATGACGGGAACCCTTCCCCTCCATCTCCAGACCGTAACCCGTACAAAGCCTTAACCAGGACTCTTTACGCCGTGGCCGGCCCGTTTTCGCGGTCAGCAGCGGCGCTCCGCCTTATTGTGAAGCCGCCCAAGCGCCTCCTGCGCTTGACTCGGGTGCTCCGTAGAGTACAATCGGGTTTCACAAAAAGTCTTCCTGAGCTGTACTTTGCGTCGNCCTGGTGGCGTTGTAAACCGGGCGGAGGGGTATCGCGGGGTACGTCTTCCTGGTACAGGCGGCGGGGGGCATTAGTTTTCACTCCACTCCAGGGTTTGAAGGTGAAGTGAAAGATCCGGATTCAAGCTCTTTGCTGCTGTCTTTTTCTCTGATTTTCAGAGAGTGACTGTACAAACGAGGAGTACAGGTTGACTGGCATTACCGGGAACGTCTCCATACCTGGTCTCGCGGTTCGAGGCCTGACGGCCGCCTTGGTGCTGCTGTTTGCGGTTTGCTATGTACATGCTGATTTCAATGAAGCCGACCGGCGTACCGCTGGCAGCGGCGGCGCCGTGTCTTCGGCTATAGCCTACGATGTCGCCGGCAATGTTTATATTGTCAGCGAGGTCGCTGGCCGCCTGCAGGTCGATCTCTTTGGCCCCTGCCTTCGCGCTGAAGCCTTCATTTCAGGAGGGTCCGGACGACGCAGTGAACCCCGTGTGGTGACGGGCTCTCGGGGCGAGGCNGTCATCTGCTTCAGTGAACGCCGAGCNGANACTTCCGACTCGCCGCGGGACATTTACCTCACCCACAACGCCGGAGGAACCTTCGTGGAACCGGTTCGGCTCTCCGAAGGTNCTGANGANAACCACGCTNCGAAGCTGGTGCTCGACCATGTCGGAACTCCGCANGTGNNCTGGACTGCCTGGCGCGACGGCGCGCCGGTCGTTCTCTACTACAATTCACNGGATGAGGAGNTCCAGACGGTCGCTCCCGGCCNGCNGCCCTCGNTCTGCATCGATTCGAACCGAACGGTGCATCTNCTCTACCAGCGTGGNGAGAGGCTCTACTGCAACANCAACGCCGGCGGTGTCTTNGCCCACGAGTTCGAGATCNGCGGTACGCCCGCGACGATNGAGCCGGGAGCCTCNATCGCAGGTNCCCGCGATGGCAGGCTGGTGGTCAGCTATGCCGCCTCAGGCTCTCTCTTNNTCATCGAGGGGNCGAGCGAGGAAGATTTCGCTTCANCNGTCGAGGTTGANTCAGGCGGCATTCGCCGGGCGAATCTCGAGGCCGGCCGGGCCGGCGGGNTGAGTCTNGTCTACATCAAGGACGGCGATATCTACCGTGTCAATGGGAATGGCTTGACCGACCTGGTTTATGAGCGTGTCGGATCCGNAACCCCNGAGCTCGAGCTCGAACCCCNGCANACAACCGANACCTGCNACATCACGCATGTCGTTTTCCTCAGGGATGGCGAGGTTTTCTATACCAACGATGCGCAGGATCCCGGGGCTGATTTCACCGCCGACAGGACTCATGGCGAGATGCCGCTGACGATCCAGTTTGAGGACACCTCGGCCGGCAAGGNCCAGGGTTGGCATTGGAACTTCGGAGATGGAGGGACGTCCCTCTCGGAGAACCCGGTATATACCTACAGGACGCCGGGTCGCTATACCGTCACCNTGACGGTTTACGTCGCCAANNGGGCGACGCNAGTCACCCGCGAGGAGTACGTGGTGGTCGAGCCGCCCTCGAACACGCTGTCGATTCCCGANCAGCGCCTGAAATTCGGCCAGGGAGAGGCCTGGTTTCCGGTCTACGCCACCCATCGCGAGCCGATCATGGCCTACCAGCTCCACGGGGTCTTCGATCCCGACGTCCTCCTGATGCAGGACTGTTCGCTGCTGGGGACGCCCTCGGTGCGGCTGCATCCCGAGGTCTGGGAATGTAATATTTTCGAGCAGAGCTTCGAGATCGGCTGCCTGTATGACTTTACCCCGCCGATCGATGGCAGGGTTCTGCCCCCGGGTAACAACCAGATCCTCACCAATCTGCAGTTCACCGTAGCGCAGGAGGGAGACGAAGAGATCATCACCCGGATTGACCTTGTGAACGACCGCGAGCTGAGCCCGATCCTGAACATCTTCACGGTCAACAGCCAGTCACGGCTGCCGATCCTGGCTGGGGCATCGGTGACGGTTTATCCGGCGGATCATCACGAGAGGCTGTTTGTTCGAGGAGATGTCAACTTCACCGGCAATGTCGACATCACAGATGCCATCTACCTGCTCGGCTTTCTGTTCATGGGCTACGATGATCCGGAGTGTCTCGATCCAGCCGACACTCTTGATGACGGCCGGGTCAACATCAGCTCGTCGATCTACCTGCTGAACTTTCTCTTCACCGGCGGCCCGGCTCCACGGGTTCCCTACCCGAGTCCGGGCCTCGATCCGACCCTCGACGACGCTTTCAGCTGCGAGAATTGACCTCGTCGCGTCTTGGGCGGGGCGCATACAGAAACAGATTTTTTGAAGAAGGGCTTTGCTCTTGACGATGCGTCTCACGGGACCACAATAGCCCGAAGGATAGTTCACGGAATTCATCGGGGTGTAGCTCAGCCTGGCTAGAGTGCCTGCTTTGGGAGCAGGAAGTCGTTGGTTCGAATCCAATCACCCCGACCAGTTCACTCCCCTTGTCAGCAGTTGACGGGGGGAGTCTTCTTTTGCCCCCGCCGCCACTTACGCCATCGGCGGTGGGGGACTCAGCGCCATCGCCGCTCCCT
>PAOC01000082.1 GCA_002708465.1 Planctomycetota bacterium | reverse complement strand
GCTCAAGGATTGAACGAGCTGGGGATGGCGCGCCAACACCACGGCGTTTCCCTTGGCCTTGCCGGCCCTGGCAAACCAGAAGAACCCGGGAAGGTGTTCATAAAAACGGCCGTCGTCGTTCTCCCAGAGCTGGCGGTTTCGAGCCGGGTCATTATCAAGCCTCATCACCGGATGCTCCATTCCCACCGCGCTCAGCTTGACGTTGAAAGACTCCGTAACCGGGGCATCGACCCCCTTGAGCGACCCCGTCTCGTTGACCTGCACAGGCAGAATCGTGTAGAGATCCGTCGCGCGAGCATAGCGGAGTGGATTGGAATGCGGTCCGCTGAGGAAGATGACTCCGCCTCCCGAGGCGACAAATTCCTTGAGCAGTTCCTGGCGCCCGGCGCCGAGGTGACGCTCAGGATCGACATCCCCTATGATGATCACGTGGTATTTGAACAGCTCCTCCTTGCGGGAAGGAAAAGCTCTCAGCGGAGGAACTCCCGTAGAAGAATCCTGGGTGAACTCGGGATCCGCCGAGAAGAGATAGACCTGCGTCTCCATGGTCTTGTCGCGAATGAGAGCGTTCTTGAGATAGCGATACTCCCAGCGTGGAAGATATTCGGCGTAGAGCACCTTGATCTTCTGATCGAGGACCGTCAGGTTGCGCGACATGGAGTTGTTGTCATCGAAGACCTCTCCGCCCTGATGCTCGACCTCAACCGTGGCCGTAAGCTTCCCGGCCTTCTGCGGCTGGTAACGAAAGCGAACTCCCTGGCGTTTTCCGCTCCCATCGAGAACCACGTACTTCGTGCTGACGATAGCCGAATCGATTCGCAGATCGACCCGGACCCGCTCTCCCTCGAAACCATCGGCGACCAGCGAAACATCGAAGGGGACATCATCATCCACCAGCACAACGTCGTTTACATCGACGTTGGTGATCCGGATGTCCTTCGGCTCATCGGGATTTCCGACACCGATGGTAAAGACCGGAATCTTGCGCTCTCCCAGCCTGCGAGCGTACTCGGTAATGGAAATAGTATCCGCGTTCTGCTGGAAGTCGCTCACCATGATCACCCCGGAGACCTTCTCGCGCCGCTTGCCGAAACCGAGTCCGAGAACCCCTGAGACCGAGTCCCGGAGTCCCTCTGCCACCCTCGTCTCCTGCACCCTCGGATCATCCCGAACCTTTGAGTACGACGGCAGCAGCTCGTCATCCGCTGCGGCGCTCGCGGTCTCGTCTCCGGCCTCGGAGGCGGGCTCCTCATCTCCCTCGAGTTTCGAAAATTTATCGAGGCTGTTCACTGAGCCGCCAAAGGTATAGACCGCGAGCTTACCCTTCTTCCTCAACTTTTCGATGAAATCCAACTCCTCGTCGCGCACCAGCCTGCGCACCAGGTCATATCGCGTCGTCCCCTCGACGATATCCGCCTGGGTCCGGAACAGGCGGGCAAGAGACTTGGGGATCTCGCGTTCGGAATACCTGTCCTTGATATCCTGGCTGAGAGAGTCATCCACCAGCAACACCAGGGTGCTGTCTCTTCGCTCATAGGTCTTCGTCTGCCGCACCGGGTTGGCCAGGATCAGCAGGGCCAGGGTCAACACAAGCAGCCGCAGGCCACCGAGGGTCCAGCGCCAGCGGGGATTCCCGACCGGCTTCTCCCTCTTGTAGAAAAAAGCGACGAAGGCGATCACCAGGGGCAGGATCAGCAGGGCGACGATCCAGGCTTCGGGCATATCGAGCCAACGAATCGTCTCCTCAGTCTCGGTGACAAGGTCCGGCGTCTCGACCTGGCAAAGAAAGCTCCCTCTCAGGATTGCCTGCAACATCAACCTGCCCTCCTGCCAACGAACTGCGCCAGGGCTGTCTCGAGAAAGAGCAGCGCGATAGCCGCCGCCAGGCAATATTTCCACAGCTCCCGGTCGCGCCGCAGGGCTTTCTGCTGCTGCCTGGTCTCAACCTCTTCGGAATAGTTCAGTAGCTGGCTGGCCTCGACACCGAAGTGCGACTCCATCTCCGAGGCCTCGATCCCGCGCAGGTCGCTCTCATCAGTCGAGACGTTGACGCTGAAATACTCGACGGTTTTTTTCGCGGCGGGAGCTTCGACTGCCTCCCCGGCGCCAGCCTGTCCCTGCCTCAGGTCGAGCCTGTACAGCCCGGGAACATCCGTCTGCCCGTAGGCCAGGGAGAACCTCCCTGAGTCGTCAAACTCGCGCATGGCCATCGGAACGGTGCGGCTTCCAGTCAGCCCTCGACCCGGCAGGGGCGGAGCGTGAAGCCTGACCTCGTAGGCGAAGCGCGAGCTGTCGTAGAAGCGCTGGAACTCCTCCCCGATCCCGAGGTTGTCGTTCAGACGGCGGAATCCGACCAGGTAGGCGATCGACTCGTAGAGAAAGACCACGTAGTCCTGCCAGGCCGGAAACTCGTTCCAGTCATCATCAGCCGAGGAGGTGAACCACAGCACCCGGCCACGGCCGTAGGAGTTATCAAATACCGCCGGGCTCCTGTCGAGGTCGTTGTAGCGGCAGAAGACCCTGGCCGTGGACTCCTTGCCTCCGGGCTCGGCTCCCATCTTCATGAATCGGTAGAAGGGAACCAGGGCTCTGTGCAGCTCGGTTCGTTCCTTGTGCTGCGCGAAATAATCGGCCACCGGATGGGATTTGTCGGAAAATTGAAGGTAGACCGGGCTGAGGCTGTCGCCGCGCTCCTCAACAACCTCAAACGGCAGCAATCGCTCAGGGCCGGGAGCGTGGAAGATCCTGTTGTAGGTCTGGGGATCGACGTTGGCTCCCATGAAGACCACCAGGAAGCCGCCTTCAGCGACGTAGCGCCGAAGGGTCACGAGCTCCTTTACGGGAATCTCGGCCACGTTGGCAAGAACAACAAGCGAGAACCTCTTCCACTCCACGTCCCGAAGAAGGTCAGCCGTCAGGTTGACCGGCTGGAAGGGAGTGATACGGCCGCCGAGAGTGGTCATGGCATCATCCCGCGGCTGCAGGGCTGTCTGCAGGTAGAAGGTCTCGCGCTCAAGAGGGTCGACAGCCGGATCTCCATCCACCAGGAGGATCTCGATCTGATCCCGCACATCGACCGTAAAGAACCGCTTATTGTCCACCACGAGGCCATCACTGCGCACCTCGGCGACAACCGAGTGATATCCGGGCGAATCGAAGCGATAGGGAAGGCTACGGGTCACAACGCCGCCGGCCGGAATTCTCAGGATCTCCCCCGCCTGGGCTTCCCCTGGATTCCCTGTCACAGGCGGATCTACCCGCACGGTAAAGTCGAGTCCATCAACCTCTCGGCTGCCGTAATTTCTCAGCGTCACCTGGATCTCGACAGCCACCCCCTTGGCGAAGAGATCCGGCTTGACCGTGAGATCGGTGATCGCCACATTGGACCTGTCGCTCTCGGCGGCGGCGAGCTGTGAAAACACAAGCTCGTGACCTTCGGAACTGAACTCATCGAAGAGCTGCTTGATCTCGGGAGACCGCGGTCCCTCCTTGCCAAGCCAGTCCTTGCGCTGAAGATCACTGAGAAAAACGATCCGGCACGGCTCAGGCGTCCCCGCAGCTGTCACGAATTGATCTGCCAGGTCGGCTATGGAACGCAACGAGGTCACCAGGCGAACTCCGCGGTTGCTGCTGGCCAGACGATCNAGCTCGGACTCGAGCAGCGCTNTCCTCGGGGCGCTCATCTGGCTCCTCTCGAAGATCACGTCCGGTTGGTAATCCAGCGTCATGACAGCCACNTAGTCGTCCTCCTTTGCGTAGGATGTAACGACATCGAGGACAGTCTGCTTGGCCCTGTCCAGCAGGCTCGATGCGCCATCCACGTACTCCATGCTATAGGAAGTATCGATGGCGAAGATCCAGTTCTTGTTCCCCTCGCTGGAGAACGCCTGCGAATTAGAATGCAGGACCGGACGGGAGACGGCCAGGACGAGCAGAAGAAGGATGAGGCAGCGGATCAGAAGGAGCAGGAGGTTCTGTATCTGCAGTCTTCGCCGGCTTTTCTTCAGCGCCTTGAGGAGAAAAACCATCGCAGCCCATTTGCGGCGGCGAAAGCGCTGGCGATTGATCAGGTAGATGAGGATCGGCACACCGACGAGAGCGCCAAGCCAAAGCAGACCTGAATTAAGGAAGATTCCACTCACCGTCTCAAGCTCCCCGTACGCTTGGCCAGGTAGGTCGAGAGGGCCACGTCAAGATGGTCGCTGGTGTCCAGGGCCACATAATCAAAACGATTGTTCCGACAGACCCTTCTCAGTCTGCTGAGAAACTTCTCCAGCTCCCCGAGGTAGGCTTCCTTCAGGAGTCTTGGATTAGCCAACACATCCTCCATGCCCTCCAGCCCCTCAAACATGGTCATGTTCTGAAATGGAAAGGTTCGCTCATCCTTGTCGAGCAGGTGGAAGAGAATCACCTCGTGATTGCAATAGCGCAGGTGCTTCAGACCTCGCTCAATATGCTCAATATCATCGAGCATGTCTGAGATGATGACGATCAGTCCCTTGCGGCTGATCCTGTCGGCAAACTGGTGCAGGATGACCCCGAGGTCAGTCTTTTCCTTCAGCCCCGGCTTTTCCACCACCTCCAGCAGGGTCTTGAGATGGGATCCTGTGGACCGCGCGCCTACCAGGTCGCGGACCTTGTCATCAAAGAGAGCCAGCCCAACAGCATCCTGCTGGCGCAGAAGCAGGTAGGCCAGGGAAGCCGCCACCATCACCCCGTAATCAAACTTGCTGACTTCACCGGAGGAATAGTTCATCGACTCCGATGCGTCCAGGAGGATATGGGTGTTGAGGTTGGTCTCCTCCTCGTACTGCTTGATATAGAAGCGGTCGGAGCGCCCGAAAACCTTCCAGTCGATGTGGCGAATGTCATCACCGGGGACATATTCCCGGTGCTCGGCAAACTCAATACTGAAGCCGTGATACGGGCTGCGATGGAGTCCCGAGATGAATCCCTCGACGATAAGCCGGGCCTTGAGCTCCAGCCTGGAGATCCCGTTGAGAACCTTGGGGTCAAGGTACTTGGAAGGCGAATCAGCAGCCAATCATCTCTCCCCTATTCTGCAAGCCGATGAAAATGAAGCGCGCCAACGGACATCTCCTCCAGCCGGAGCGCCCTGCGCTCAGGCAAAAACCATCAACCGCTCGCGGCGGCTCCGGCGGCACCCGTGTCGTGAACAGGAGTATCCTCGATCAGACGGGCGATGATCGTCTCTGGGCTGACTCCCTCAGCCTCGGCGCTGAAGTTGGTCAGAATTCTATGACGCAGGACCGGATAGGCCACAGCCTGGACATCCTCAGCCGCGACGTGATTACGACCGTAAAGAACCGCCCGGGCCTTAGCCCCGAGGATCAGGTACTGCGACGCTCTGGGACCAGCGCCCCAGGCAAGCCAGTCCTTGATGTATTCAGGCGCCTCTTCCTTATTGATCCGTGTCGCCCGGGTCAACCTGAGCACGTAGCGAATCACCTCGTCGGCAACCGGCACCTTTCTCACGATCTCCTGCAACTCACGAATCTCGTCACCGTTGAGAATCTCTTCAACATTCACATCCTGCCCGACGGTGGTTCTCTTCATGATTTCGACCTCTTCATCTTCGGTCGGATAATCCACGAGGATATTGAACATGAAACGGTCAAGCTGCGCCTCTGGAAGCGGATAGGTGCCCTCCTGCTCAATCGGGTTCTGCGTCGCAAGGACGAAAAAGGGCTCCGAAAGCTCATGTTTAGTTCCACCTGCAGTAACCTGGCGCTCCTGCATCGCCTCCAGCAAGGCGGCCTGGGTCTTGGGCGGCGTCCTGTTGATCTCATCCGCGAGAATCACATTGGCAAAGATAGGCCCCTGGAGGAACCTGAAGTTCCTCTCGCCGGTTCCCTTGTCCTCCTGGATCACCTCGGTACCGGTGATGTCCGAAGGCATGAGATCCGGCGTAAACTGGATCCTCGAAAAGGAGAGGGAGAGGCATCGCGCGAGTGTCGAGATGATCAACGTCTTGGCAAGGCCCGGAACACCGACAAGGAGGCTATGCCCCCTGGCGAAAATCGAGATCAGGATCTGCTCGAGTACCTCTTCCTGGCCAACGATCACCTTGCCAAGTTCATCTCGAATCCGGTCATAGGCCTCACGGAGTTTCTCCACTGTATCGAGATCACTGCTATCGACCAGGTTCTCCTCGGCAACCTCCATCTTCTCGGCCTGGTCAGTTTCGTCGTCGTTTAATTCGGGGGGGAGTTCTGATTCGCTCATCTCTACCTTTCGCCGCCCTTTCCTGCAGGGCAAAACAGCAGCATGGGAAAAAAGCCTGTCTGTATTCCGCAGACGGTAAATATTGGATCTTGANNGCTCTCGACACCCCGGGCCACCCGNGCNCCCGGAAAAACCGGNCAGATCTCATCACGNGATGGACANCAGGNGCTCCGTAAACCAATANGGTGGAAGGNTTTCAAGCCGGAGGAATGATAAAATCACCCCTGTTGCCAGTCAAACACTATTAGNCNAATGTGGCACCTTTGANCNGGCTCGANCGGGGCCGACCGGNACGCNNNCCGGTTCGACGATCCCGCCCCAGGAGGAAACTCCTCCGAGTGAGCCGCCCGGCAACCCAGCCGATGCGTATTTCGACCGAACCCGACAGCCCCTTGGCANCGCCTGCAGGCGACNGAATACGTCAAACAGTGTGGCGAGTTGTTCTTGATTTCTCTTACTGCGCTCATATACTTACCCGATTGAATTTTCCTTAAGTGACTGTCGGCTCTCATGTTGGTGCTTAAGGCAATCATCCTTGAGAGAAGACTCCAGGGAGTGAAATATGCATCTGGACGGTGAAACTGCCGGCATCCTCTTTGAAAGAGGGGATGGCCTGACCTACAACGATTTCATCATTCTGCCCGGACATATTGACTTCGCTGCGTCGGACGTCGAACTCTCGACGCACATCACCCGCCGGATTGCCCTCAAGAACCCCATCTGCAGCTCGCCGATGGACACCGTCACCGAGAGCCAGATGGCCATTGGAATGGCGCTCCTTGGCGGAATCGGGATTATTCACTACAACAACACCCCCGAAGCCCAGGTGGCTGAGGTTGCTAAGGTCAAGCGGTTTGAAAACGGCTTTATTACCGATCCGGTCGTCCTCAGCCCGAAGAATGCCATAGCGGATATCGACGAGATCCAGAGCCAGCAGGGATTTTCCGGAATTCCCATTACTGAAGACGGCACCCTGCAAGGCAAGCTGGTAGGAATCGTCACCAACCGCGACATCGACTTCGAACCTGATCGTGGACGCCTCCTCGAAGAGGTGATGGTCACCAGCCTGGTAACCGCCAACGAAGGAGTGACCCTGAACGAGGCCAACAACATCCTGCGCGAATCAAAGAAGGGCAAGCTGCCCATCGTCGACAGCGATGGACGCCTGATATCCCTCGTCTCGCGGACCGATCTCAAAAAGAACCGGGACTATCCGGAGGCCAGCAAGGACGAGAGCAAGCAGCTGAGAGTCGGCGCGGCCATCTCGACCCAGCTTGCCGACCGCGAGCGTCTCGATGGCCTGGTCGGCGCTGGAGTCGATCTCGTCGTTATCGACGCGGCGCAAGGCGACTCGGTCTTCCAGATCGAGATGATCGAGGAAATCAAGAAGGCCTACCCGGAAGTCGACGTCCTGGCCGGCAACGTGGTCACCACAAGGCAATGCGAGCACCTCATCAAGGCGGGAGCGGACGGCATCCGCATTGGCATGGGACCCGGCTCTATCTGCATCACCCAGGACACCATGGCGGTTGGCCGTGCCCAGGCTACCGCCGTATACCAATGCGCCAAGTACTGCAGAACCCGCGGAATCCCGGTTGTCGCTGATGGCGGCATCAACAATACGGGAGCCCTCGGCAAGGCCCTGGCCCTTGGTGCCAACGTTGGAATGATGGGCTCGATGTTCGCCGGAACACAGGAAACGCCAGGAGACTATTTCTACAAAGATGGAATCCGGGTCAAGAAGTACCGGGGGATGGCCTCCGTAGAGGCTATGGAGCGCGGTGGAGGAAAGCGTTATATGTACTCCAATAAGAACATCAAGGTTGCCCAGGGAGTCTCCGGCCTGGTCGTCGACAAGGGTTCCGTCTATGACCTGCTCCCCTACCTCTCCCAGAGCCTGCGCCAGTCCTTCCAGGATATGGGGTACAGCACGGTCGAGAGCCTTCACCTTGCCCTGGAGAACGATGAGCTCCGCTTCGAGAGACGCACGCCCTCAGCACAGCGCGAAGGCGGAGTCCACGGATTGATGGCCTACGATGAGCCTTTTCGCGAAGGCGGACGTGACCGACAATAATCCATCCCCTTGCCGACCCGTCTCCCGCTAGGGTATCTTTTCCTTGGCAGCCAGCAGCCTGGCTGCCTTTCAATGATCTATCTGGATTTAAATCCGTGCCTGAATTTGTCGCAATATTAGACTTCGGTTCTCAATACACACAGCTGATCGCCCGTCGCGTACGGGAGCATCGCGTCTATTGCGAGATCCTCAAATGCGATACGAGCTGCGAAGAACTGTCTCGTCATCAGCTCAAGGGAATCATACTTTCCGGTGGCCCATCGGGTGTCTACGAGGAAGAGGCTCCTCGCTGTGATCCGGGCATTTTCGATCTGAATGTCCCGGTCCTGGGAATCTGCTACGGCATGCAGCTTGGCTGCGAGCTTCTCGGCGGCAATGTGGTCGCCGCGAACCACAGGGAATACGGAGCGACCGAGATAGAGGTCAACACGGAAGACCCCCTGTTCAACGAAGTGAGCTCCCTGACGACGGTGTGGATGAGCCATGGTGACCGGGTCACCGAGATCGAGGAAGGCTTCGAGACCACTGCGAAAACAGAGAACTGTCCCCACGCTGGCATCTGGCACCGGGAATCCAACTTCCGGGGGATCCAGTTTCACCCCGAGGTGACACATACTCCCGAGGGATCCAGGATTCTCCAGAACTTCCTCTACCCAATCTGCGGATGCAGCGGAGACTGGTCCCTCAGCAGGTTCATCGATGAAAAAACTGCGGAGCTGAGAGAGACGATCGGATCCAGGAACGTGGTCCTCGGGCTCTCCGGTGGAGTCGACTCCAGCGTCGTGGCGCTCCTGCTCGACCGGGCCATTGGAAACCAGCTGACCTGCATCTTTGTCGACAACGGCGTTCTGCGAAAAAATGAACGTGAGCAGGTCAAGACCATGTTCACCGACAACTACNATTTCAACCTGCGCGTCGTCGACGCAACAGATCTCTTCCTCGAAAGACTCGCCGGAATTTTCGACCCCGAGGAGAAGCGCAAGCGAATNGGAAACACCTTCATCGATGTCTTCAAAGACGAAGCCGCCGGAATCGACGATGTTGAGTTCCTTGCCCANGGCACACTCTACCCCGATGTCATCGAGAGTCTCTCCCCCATAGGAGGCCCCTCGGCAACCATCAAGAGNCATCACAACGTCGGTGGCCTGCCTGAGCAGCTCGGCTTCAAACTGGTGGAACCCCTCAGGAGCCTGTTCAAGGATGAGGTTCGCCTGATCGGCAAGGAGCTCGGGCTCGCGCCAGAGCTCCTTGAACGCCAGCCCTTCCCCGGCCCCGGACTCGCTGTCAGGGTCCTTGGCGAGGTCAACGCGGAAAACCTCGANGTCCTGCGCAACGCTGACGCCATCATCCAGGAAGAGATCGAGAAGTGGGAAGACTACCCGAGCATCTGGCAGTCCTTTGGAGTCCTGCTNCCTGTACAAACCGTTGGCGTCATGGGNGACCAGAGAACCTATGACAACGTNGTAGCTCTCCGGGTTGTNGANTCTCTNGATGGAATGACGGCCNACTGGATCCACCTTCCCCAGAACATCCTGGGNACCATCTCNTCNCGTATCTGCAACGAGGTCCACGGCGTCAATCGAGTCGTTCTCGACATCTCCTCCAAGCCTCCATCCACNATCGAATGGGAATGAGGAGGCTGAAGCTAAATGNCCGATCATGAAGGCAAACCCGATGCAGGCGGAATGAGCTTCGCCATCGTCGCATCCCGCTTCAACGACTTCGTCGTCGACAACCTGATCCAGGGAGCGACAGGCCGGCTCATTGAGCTTGGAGCGGCGAANGACGCCATCAAGCTCTACCAGGTTCCCGGCGCGTTCGAAATACCAGGAGTCGCTCGTAAGCTCATCGATGAGGGCTCCTTCGATGGAATCATCTGCCTCGGAGCGGTGATCCGGGGAGCGACCCCTCACTTCGACTACGTTGCCGGCGAATCAGCCCGNGAAATCGCCCACCTGGCGGCTCGGAGTCCTGTCCCGGTCATCTACGGGGTGCTGACGACCGACGATGTAGAGCAGGCCCGCGANAGGGCCAGGCCCAATGCCGAGAATAAGGGGACCGAAGCGGCCATCGCGGCTGTGGAAATGGCCGCCCTGTACGCGGAATTGAAGAGAAACCTTTCACCCGATGCCTAAACGAAACAGAACCATAGCCCGGGAGATTTCCCTGCAGGCCCTCTTCCAGCAGGATCTGACAGACAGCAAGAAGGAAGACCTCGATGACCTGCTTGCCGAANCGGCCGAGGGGGAGCGCGACTACGCGCGCGCCCTGGTAATCGGGGTTCTGGAAAACAAGCAGGAGCTTGACTCCAGGATCACAGAGGTGACCGACAACTGGAAGCTCGAAAGAATCGCCGCCGTCGATCGCGCAATCCTTCGCCTGGGGCTCTACGAGCTCCTCGAGATGGCCGAGGTNCCGCCTAAGGTGGTCATCAACGAANCNGTNGANNTGGCGAAAAAATTCTCCACGGAAAAATCCGGCGCCTTCGTCAACGGCGTCCTGGACAGGATCTACCAGACGATGTCAGCCGGGCGAAAATCCTCGCCTGGAGAAGAAAACAACCACGATTCGGAGGCCTGAGAGATGGCATGGTTCAAGCGCTGGAGATCCGGCAAGAAGGAAGANCCCGAAACCAGGCAACAGGAGGAGACCCCTCCAGCAGANCCAGCCGATCCTCCCGCGGAACTTCCAGCGGCTGAGGAACAGCCTGAACAGCCGGCTGAAGCCGTCCCCCCGCAGCGGCAGGAAGCTCCCCCGCCAGAGAAGGAACCTGAAGAAAAGAANCTGTCNGCCTGGTCCATCCTGCGCAGGGGGCTCGCCAAGACCCGCAAAAGCATCGCCGGNCTGTTCAGCCTTGGAGGNAAAGTCGATGAGGGCATGATCGATGAGATCGAGGCCGGTCTCTACGCGGCCGACTTCGGCCCGGAGACCGTAGCCGAGNTGATCGACGGNGAGGGAGGCCTCCGCTCCGCCTGGAAGGAAAACAAGTTCACCCAGTCCGGCGAAGTTCGCGAATATCTCAAGAATCTCCTGAAGAACAACCTCAAAAAGCGGGACAACAGCCTCCTTCAGGCCGAGACGAAGCCGACCGTGATCCTGGTCTCAGGAGTCAACGGAACCGGCAAGACCACCAGCATCGCGAAGTTGTCCAACCGGCTCACCTCCTCAGGAAAGACGGTCATCCTGGCAGCGGCCGACACCTTTCGAGCGGCCGCGGTCGAGCAGTTGACCATCTGGAGCCAGAGACTCGGCATCGAGATCGTCACGGGAGAAGCAAACTCCGATCCGGCCTCGGTAGCCTACAGAGCCGCGGAGCGGGCGGTGGAGCTCGACGCGGACTACCTGATCGTGGATACAGCGGGTCGGCTCCATACCCAGGTCAACCTGATGAAGGAGCTGTCCAAGATTCGAAACGTTCTCGACAATAAGATCAGCGGCGCCCCGCACGAATCACTCCTCGTCCTCGATGCGACCACGGGCCAGAACGCCCTGACGCAGGCCTCGAACTTCCTCGAGGCTGTTGACATCAGCGGAATCGTCCTGACAAAGCTCGATGGAACCGCCAAGGGCGGGATCGTGGTCGCCATCAACAACCGCCTGCAGATTCCAGTCAAATTTGTCGGCGTAGGAGAGCAGATAGACGATCTCCAGGTCTTCGAGCCCGACGGTTTTGTCGATGCGTTGCTCGACTCGGCCGAAGAGCCGACAGAAGAACCCGACTGAGAAGATCAGCTTCCTGCCTGCCTCGGAATCAGAATCCGAACGGCAGACAGCCTGCCTCGCCCAACCTGAATGGGAGGCTCAGGCTCTGGATTGACTGGGTCTCTCCGGTGCCGTACTTCGACTGGAAGTAGACTCGGAACCGTACGTACCTCGTCCCCTCCAGCTTGCGTGGATCCCGCACGAGGCCCGTCATCTCTCCAGCCTGGCCATGGACATCGNGACTCTCGCCGGCGCTTTCCCAGACGACAATGGCCCGGGTTCCGGGAGGCTGCTGGAAGGTATTGTAGTCCACTCGGGCTCCATCCAGAAGCAACGCGTGATTCGAAGCGGCGCGGCCGGGGCCGACACCGACTCGATAGATCTTCGAGACCGCGACGGACTCGACGATGTCGGTCAGGAACGGACCGGTCGTCACGCTCGGGTTCACACCTTGCGAGCGAATTCTCGAAGAAGGCGAGTACTCGATACGGATTCGACCATTTGAAGAGGGACCTCCCAGGCCGCCAAAAGGCGTACCCGTAAGGGCCGGGGCGGTATTCGTCGACGCGGCTCGAANATTGCCCTCGTAGAGACGGACACCNCTGGAGAAGAAGGGAGGCAACTGGTTNGCCTGNCCCGCGGTCACGTCAAACTGGACTCCNCTCTCCAGGGTAATCGTATTCTGAACTTGCAGGAAGATCGTCCCACCCGCCCCGGCACCGCCATTTCCGGCGAGATCGAGGGACTGATAGGCATCTCCTCCGCGAGACACAAGCCGCGCGCTCGAACGCAGGTAGAGATCCTGCGCGACGATATGGAGGATTCCTCCACCTCCTCCGCCACCGGTACCCGGAGCGTAGAGAGCCTGTCCCTTATAGGGGTAATTACCGAGGATGCTTTCGTTGCGGTACGCTCGGCTGATATTGGCGCTGCCNCCGCCGCCGCCGCCGCCTATACCGCCAACAAGGGCGAGCTGGGGAGGCTGCCCAAGCAGCGTCAGGCGCTGGTTGGGGAAGTTGACCGCGTCGCNGCCCTGGCCNGCGAGCTGGCCNGCNAGNCCNCCGTTACCCGGCAGGAGCTTGACATCGCCATCCTGACCGNCCTGGCGATTTCCNCCGCCGCCGCCGCCGCCGCCGGACTCGAAGCAGTCGAAGCCGCAGGTTCGCCCTACGAGGCTGCCGCCGCCGGTGGAGCCATCAATNTNCGGAACTCCCGGCCTGAAAACNGGGGGGAGACCATTGAGGGTCGAGATCAGGTTCGGAAGGACCGAGGCCTCTCCTCTGGTTACCTGGGTATTTCCCGCGCTGCGATTGTTGGGATTGCCATCTGCATGGGAGATCATTCCGCCCGCGCCGCCGGTTCCGCCGCCGGCTCCGGGCACTCCGCCACGACCGAACAGGGGAGTCTCTCCTCCCTCGATAAAGCGGAGCGCGCCGCCGACGCCGCCGGATGTATCGATCGTCCCGGCGATCTCGGCATAGTCTTTTACCGAGATGGTCAACGGGTTGGGACCTGTCGCCCTCAGGACAACATCCTCGTCGATAATGAGCGCCGAGAGATCCAGGAAGCCAGGGTTGAGATCCGACTCCCGGGTTTCCTTGACGATATTTCCAACGGGGGAGCGCAGGATGCTCGTAGCCGTATCGAAAGTCCAGACCGAGATGGGACGACCCGTGGTTTCGTCCAGGAGGATCTCTCCAGTATTCGGATCGAGACTCTGGATAAACCGAAGGTGAACCACTCCATCTCTGCCGCGGCCGAAGGAGGGTTCTTCAGAAGCCTCGATAAAGCCGCCGTTCTCGANCACGGCGGGATCTGTGGCTGGCTCGATGGTGCTTGGATAAACGAATACGGTCGTATTCGAGGTGTGAGACGTTCTCGTGCCCTGGACCGCCCGGCTAAGACCTGTGAAGGTAGCTGACGTCTTTCCGCCGTAACCAATGACCTCCTCATCAATCTTGACGAATCCCGAAGACGGGAACGCCTGGGTAGATTGCACGCGGATCGTCTGGTTACGGTTATTGGACCCGCTCAGGGTCGAGGTAAGACGAGTAGTGGCCTGCAAGGTCATGCAGAAAGGAGTTCCTCCAGTTCCGCTCTCGAGNCGAATGAANCCATCGCCTCCAGTCCCCGCCCCACCCNGGCGGTTTTGNCCGTTGGAGGGGCCGCCGCTNCCGGCCGCGCCGCCNTTTACCTGGANGCTGTCACANCTGGTGACATCNACGGANCCCGTGGCNCGCAAATGAATCGAACCACCGCTGCCGCCGCCTCCGGCTCCACCATTCGTGGTGCCCGCNGGCGCCTCTCCAGGAGGAACCCTACCGGAACCGGCGGCGCCGCCATTGGCCTGGATGGATCCGATGACGACAACGCTGCCGCGGGCGGTAAGCCGCATGGACCCACCACCGCCACCGCCGCCGCCGCCGCCTGTCGAGGCGAACTCGGAACCCATGGAGACGCGGGAGAGACTGGCCCCGCCGCCACCTCCTCCGGAACCGGAGGTGAGGGGAATCTGCAGAGCGTTGCCTCGAGCAGCTCCTCCCTTGCCTACACGCGGCTGGATAAAGCCTGAAATGTTCGTTGTACCGTAATCACCGTCGCCACCGCGAACTCGATGCCCGCCTCCGCCTCCAGGCGCGCCGGCAAAGGTTGAGTTGCGGGCCGTGTCCGGGTTGACCGCGGCCGGGGTCGTTCCGCCGGCGCCGCCGCCGTTAGCGCCGCCCATGGCAGGCTCGAGAAGCTGAACGGCCGCAGAGGCCGCTCCAGTGAGCTGCATGAGAGCTCCATCTCCGCCATCGCCGCCGCCAGCCGTTCCCTGGCCTCCGGAACCGCCGACAAGCGAACCATCCGCTCCGGCGCCGCCGTTAAGATCAAGAAGACCGAGGACGGTAAAAACCGGATCGGTATCGGAAGCGCTGTTGTCGCCGCCGGAGCAGCGAATCACCAGGGGATTGACCCCCTGCACAAAAACCGTGGTCTGTGGGGAGATGGTGAAATTNGCAAAGTGAAATTCACCGAATTCTTCTCCGGGATTACCCACCCTGTTGCCATCTGGAGTGCCATCATCAGTCAGAATGACGGTGCTTGACTCCTCGACTATGACCGCGGGCTCTCCCTCGAGAGCGACGTTCCTGAGAAGAATATGGGTGACATTGAGACGATCGGTATCGATCAGGTAGTACTGACCGGTGATCGTATCAGGATCGAGGAAATTTTCCGTCGGCAGCACCTCCAGATCGACCTGGGCAAGNCCCTGGCCAAACTGGTAGTCATCATCTGTCGCGGTCCGGCCCTCGAGAAGACCGGGGTTGTAGGGAGCGCCCCAGCTGGCATCGGTCTCGTTCCTGTCCAGGTTCGTATCGTTATCGAACGATTCCGTGATCTCAGCGGATCTCCAGTCGGGAACCGGATCTTCCGGGCGATCTTCGAGCCAGTAATAGATAAACGAGGGTCCCATGAAGGTATGCTCATTGAAATCGCGGTCACCCGCATCGGGTATGGGTCGAACCCGGAAATGAATCGTCCAGAATCTCTGGGGAGAGATGCCGGCCTCGACAGTCTCATTCAATTCCCTGAAAAGAGGATCGCATTGGGCGTCCCACACGAAGGTCCGTTGGAGACCGCCGGAAGGCAGCATGCGCTTACCGGGGTACTTATGCTGAATCGTTCCGCAGGTAATCTCAAACTTGCCGTCGTTCGCAGGATCTTCGTCGCGCGGCTTGGCCGGCTGCCACTCGAGCTCCCCGAGGGGATTGTCGACAGCCCATTCAAACTCCATGGTATAGGATGCATCGACCACCAGCTCGTAGCAGGTGTAGTCGATCCGGACGGATCCGGTCGCTATCCCGGTGGGGCCGCGCATTCCGTTGACAACCGCGCNGATGACCTCGATGAGGTTCTCATTGGCGACCGGGATCTCTACCCTGTTCGAAGAGCCCGAGCTGCTCTTGGCGACAATGCCGAGATTCTCGCGCGGCAAAGCGAAAGGGAAAGAGAAGTTGTTATTGCCCGTGGTTCCATCATTGAGCACGAATGAAAAAGATTCATAGCCGGAAGGAACTCCGCCGGGAACAAAGGCTCCGGTCGCCTGGTTGCGAATAAAGGTGCTCGCAGGCACGCGGGCGGTGTTGCCGCCGCCATCATCAAGATCAAGATAGGCNACGTCGGTGAGATTGATACCGTAAATATTGACCCGGCTGTTCTCCTGGAAGCGTGAGAGCAACGGCGTGTAGACAACGTATTCATCCTCTTCATTCGCNCCGAGCGTAACGGCGTAGATCGCGGGGCATGCGTCAAAGCCGACGGCCCCGGCCGATACGCCGTGGCAGAGCAGCTCGATATTACCAGTGGTCACGCCATTGGGGACAATGACCTCGAGATAGGACTCAACGGTGGCGCTGTTTGCATCCACACGAAGATTGACCACATCAAGCGGCATGCCTTCGATCGCTCCGTTGCCTCCGGAGAAGAGAACCTGGTGGTTGTTGAGCTCATCGGCGAAATTAAATCCGTTGAGACGNATAATGGTTCCCGGGCAGAGGGGATCCTCGTCGTTGCCCACCCCTACGCGCTCGTAATTGAGCAAAACGCAGGCGGTAAGGTCGCCGATCACGGGATCCGGGTCNTCCCAAGGGNNNCCCCCTCCTCCACTATTCGACTGGTCCCAGGAGAGATCGCACCCCCCGACGAAGAGAGAAGCCCCCAATAGGGCGATGATAATGAAGAGGCTATTCCGGTTCATGGATACCCCAGACTCCTTTTTCAGCTACTTGCCGGCAGTAAACTGCCATTTCTTACGGATTTATAAAGTTTAACCAAACTGCCGTTTCCATTTCCCATTCAAGAAATCGGGCTTCAGCAAAGAGAGCGTCCGAAGAGAATCGCTTCCCGTCAGAGGCCTCTAAACATCTTCACCCGCAGGATCTGCCGGTTTTTACCTGAACCGGAAAATCCCAGGAAACAGCCAGGGAGTAATAAAGAAGATATTTCTATTTCAGTTCTATTCAGGCGTACGCTAAAGACCCTGTTTTTCCACACGACAAATGGACGCCGCAAGAAATTAGGAACGCACACCAAGTAGTCGATGTTAACTCTCCACTGTGGGTTTGAAAACCCCCTTTTCCTTAGAAAGAACCGGAAGCTGGCCCAGGGCCAAAGCAGTGACTCCAGATCCTTAAAGCATGTAAGCTCTAACCTTGCGGGGGTCAGCTCCGGCTAAAATCCTTAAGGTCAGGACATTAAGGATACACACCTTCATCTCGCAATTGCCGTTCCGGCACCCGCAATTTAGTAGNCTTCTACTAAGCATTATAACCTAAACAGTTTATGGGAATCTGGATGACNNGTTACGGGACTTCNAATGCAAAAATAGCGAGTAAGTGTATCCATTTCGTCCCANCTGCCAAAAAGATGTACAAAAGCTGCTGGGTTCAAAGCACCCCAACCTGCCCCTAACCCGCAAATGTGGGCAGAGTCGAAACAGATNGCTTACAATGCAGTAGANGATTCGCGATGTAAGNTTTTTTNNTCTAACAGCAACCCGCCGGGCCCATCCTGAAAGATGTCACGCAGCTTTAAAATCCTCTTCGAACGCGAACGGGAGTTCTTCTCCCGACTGTTCTCTTCATTGAAGAGGAGAGAGCTTAGTCGTAGACCTTCCCGTCGACCGCCAATGGGCCATCCCCGCTCCTCCAACCTGGCTCCACTCCAACAGATTTCCTTCCGCCGCAGGTACCCGAAGCTGACGGGCCTGTTGGCCCTGAGCGTTTCAATTGTTTTCCATCTCACCGTCGGCCTGCTCCTGATCTCCTGGCTATTTGAGAAACCGACTCCGCCGAAACCAAGGGAGTTCATCGTCTCGATACGTCTCGCCCCGAAAAAGCTGCCGCCTGAAAAGAAGCCAGGCGAAACAGATAAGCCGCAGCCCGTAGAACAGAAAAAGGAAGAGCCCGAGAAACCTGTCGAAAAGCCGGCCAAGCCCAGGCCTCAAAAGAAACCTCCAGTAAAGGAAATCGCCCGGGTGGAAAAGAAGGCTCCTCCCAAGCCGAAGCGAG
>PAOC01000037.1 GCA_002708465.1 Planctomycetota bacterium | reverse complement strand
CCTGGGCTTTCCCGGGATTCATAGGTAACGCACCCGATTTCTGTCATCCCATGATGGTCCCTCACCTCTGCCCCCCACAGCTCGGCAATGCGCTTGCGTGTACCAGGGACCAGCCCCCCGGGCTCGCCAGCGACAACAAGAAGTCGGACGGAGCGGCCTGAAAGCTCAATGCTATTTTCTTCGGCCACCTCGGCGAGGTGAAGGGCATAGGTAGGCGTGCAGCAAACCACGGTGATCTCGTGCTCGAGCAGGTAAGCAAGGCGCCCGACGGAGCTCATGCCTCCTCCCGCCAGGCAAAAGTTGCCTAGCTGGAGGCCTGCCTCGAAGGCGCCCCAGAACCCAATAAAAGGTCCAAAGGAGAAAGGAAAGAAAATACGGTCTGACTTCTCAAGGCCGACCCCGACATAGACCTTCTTCCAGCAGTCGATGAACCATTGCCAGCTGTCAGCAGTATCCAGCCAGTAAATGGGCGCTCCCGTGGTCCCCGACGTTCGATGGATGCGACGGTAGCAATCCAGCTCGTAGGTCAGATTCGACCCATAAGGAGGAAATTTTTCCTGGTCGGCCTGGAGCTCTGATTTCTCTGTAAACGGAAGCTTTTCAAGCAGTTCTTCAAGGGTTCCGCCCTCGTCCAGGTCGGATATTTTGAAACCAGATTTGTCTAATTTATGCCGATAAAAACTATTGCTGGGATAGATCTCTTTCAGGAGATTCGTGAGCTTCTCCAGCTGAAGTTTTTTCAAGCCGTCGTGTTCATCTTCGATGTGCATATTTCTGCCGAAATGGATCTGTTCGCTAAGATATGGGCTGGACTCAAAAACGCCACCCTCACACAAGGATTATATTTTTACTCGGCTAAAAAACCAAGCCCATCAATCCCCGGTAAAGCCGGTTTATAAGGAAACTGGAAATGAGCCAGAGGGTTTGTTTCAACATTTAGAGGACCTGAACACTCATGAGTAATATGCGAATCCACCCCATCGTCAGCATAAGCCTGCTTGCCTGCGTCATCCTCCTGTCCTTTACCTTCGGATTCGCTGAAGATTCAGGCCGCCTGGCCCCTGAAACCTTCCCCGGCCACTCAAGCTGGATTACCTCTATCGCTGTTTCAGGAAATGGGGAAGTCATCGCCGCCGGCGGCGGAGAGACGCTGACGATCAAGCCGGGACAGGCTAGTTTTTTCGACACCGGGTCAGGCACAAAGCTTAGCGGCTTCGAGCCGCACAAGAGCACGGTCTGGTCCGTCTCGATCTCCCCTGACGGAGAAACCCTTGCAACAGCCGGAACGGACAAGCTGATCAAGCTCTGGCGCACGCAATTGGGCGGAAAAATGAAGCTCACCAGGACCATGGAAGGACACAAGAACTGGGTCACCGCCATCAGCTTCTCCCCTGATGGAAAACTCATCGCCTCTGCCAGCGAAGATACGACCGCCAAGATCTGGGATGTGCCCACGGGGAAGCTCCTTGGAGATCTGGCCGGACACGCAGGCACGGTTCGCACGGTTGCTTTTTCTCCGGACGGAAGGTGGATCGCCACCGGTTCGTTCGACAAGACGGTAAGGCTCTGGGATGTAGCCTCGCGTACAGAGAAGGCCAAAATAGATGATCATGAAGATGCGGTCTGGTCCGTCAATTTCAGCCCTGATGGGAAAACGCTCGCGACAGCCGGAGCCGACAACATGATCAAGCTCTGGAACATCGTCCCCTCGGATGCGGGCATCTCGGCGGCGAAGAGGGCTGAATGGAAGGCGCATCAGAACTGGGTCACCTCCGTTGCCTTCTCCCCAAATGGAAAGCTGCTGGCCAGCTCGAGCTTTGATCACAAGGTGAAACTCTGGGAGGCTTCTGAAGGCAAGCACTATGCAACCCTGGCTAAGCCGGGTTGCACGACCTGGTGCGTGACCTTCTCGAGAGATGGCAGGACTCTCTACTGCGGGACCAGCAGCAAGCCCGGCAAGGAGGACACTCTCCTTCGCTGCGCGATCCCCGCCGCGCCTGTTGAGGACCCCGAAGAGATTGCCCGCATGAAGCTCGAAGCCGAGAGAAAGGCTCGCCGAGAGGCCGAGGCTCTGGCCCAGAAAAAAGCTGAGGAAGCGAAGAAGGCCCAGGAGATGAAAGCCAACGCTGAAGCTGAGGCTAAAAAGAAGACCGAGGAAGCGAAGAAGAAGGCAGACGTCGCGCGGACGGCCGCTGCGGAAGCGGAGAAAAACAAGCAGGCATCCATCAAGGCCGCGGCGGCGGCAAAGGCGGCCAGCGATAGCGCNGCAAAGTCCGCCGCNNCCGCNGCCAAGGCGGCAGCAGAAGACGCTGCGGCCAAAAAAGCTGCGGCGACAGCCGACGCCGCCCTCAAGCAGGCTGNGGACGACGCCAGGAAGGCCGTCGAAGCGGCCGAGAAGGCGAAGAAGGCTCTCGAAAAGAACTGAATTCNTGGCGGCTCGCTATTCGCGNAAAATGAAAAAGGCCGCGAGAACCCGTCCGGAACTCACGGCCTTAAAATGTTNTCTTGATGANTGCTGTCTCAGGCAGCATCTCCCGCCGTGCAATCAACAGCCTCTTCGGGAAGCGCGGGGCCCCCAATAAAGAGGTAGTTGAGCATATAGACCGCGTCCGAGAGATCAATGTCGCTGTCGCTGTTGACATCGCCAGCAGCTCTGCAGGGCATGGGGTTCCCAAGGAAAAGCTCGCTGAGAATAGCCATGGGGTCCGAAATGTCGTGGGCGTGATCCTGGTTGACGTCGCCGNTCTGGGCCTGGAAGGCCGGGAGGTCATAATCAAAACGGGCGCTCGTATTGCATGTGTAGGAAAAAGTTCCTCCAGCAAATTCGCCCTCTCCGGCAAGGTGCATGATCACCGAGCCGATGCTCCCGCTGCCGTGAATGGTGCCTTCTTCGACCGCGGTCAGGTTCACCGGCGAGACAAAGCCAACCTGCCAGAGCTGGCTGTCATCGAATTCGATCTGGAAGGTGGCCTCTACCGCGAACTCCCGCGTTTCAGCGTCGTAGGTTCCTACGGCATTCTCGCCTTCTTCGGTAACCAGGGAGATGGTGATCGGGCCGGTGCTCATCCCGAAGAGCATGACGGGGTCGATCTCCTGATGCCAGNAGGCCAGGGCCGCGGTGCCCTCGTCCTCATCTACCACCAGCTCAAAGCTTCCGCCCACGATATTCATATCTACCGTCGCTCCGCTGAGCTCGAGAGGGAACTGAATGGTGTAATTATTCGGGCCGATCGTCGGATCAAAGATAGCTGTCCTGGCGACAGGATCCGCAAACAGGCTGGTCGACAATGCGAANAGAATGACACTACAAGCGAAAAAAGTTTTCATGTTCCGTCCCTTTTGTCTGCCGCATCCGGCTCGGAGGCGTTTGACACTGGANATATCGTGCTTCTGACCACTCCTGGGGCGACAACACATCGCTACCGGGATCGGCACAGGCGCGGTAAAAAGCCCAGTCGTTTAAATAAAACCTAGCCGNCAATNGAACAGACTCAAGAGNTGATGTCAATCCAATTTGAACCCCGCCAGAGGTTTGGGGATGTGNCCNTGCNAAGGGGCTTGTCACNCNCAAGGGGCTCCAGNTCAGGCGCCGAGATTGGCAACCCAGAGGGCGAGGAGAATCACCGCGACCACCCCCAGGCAACTCAGGACAAAACCAACAACATCCATTGAACCGGGGCGTTGAATCTCGAGCGAACTTTCCGGGAATAGTTTCTTATGATCAAACCGGTCCGGTGAAGCATAAGAAAGCTCGAGCTCCCGCTTGTCCTTTTCAGGGTCCGGTTCTGTGGGAGTTTTCATCTTCACGTAAAATCGATCCAGAGACTCCTTGCTGTTGGGCCTGGTAAGCAGACTGGCGATGATCATGACAAGGAAAGGCACCATGACCTTGAGAGGCANNCTCAGAGCCTCGACGGCCTCTCTCGAAAGCCCCTGGAGATCCACTCCGATGGCTCCATAAAGAAGGAAATCAAAATTGAAGAAGCCCTTGCCCCGAAATCGTGTCTCCGGGCCATAGCGGCTCGTGACGACCCGGGATCCTGAATCGTCCTCCTGGGTCGTAACAACGGCCGGTTTTTCAGGCCCGCTCAGTCGAACGAACCCATCCTTCCAGAATACGGACCGCGGGGCTGTTGTCCGAGTCTCCATAAAGTCCTCCCCTGCCTTCAATTCTTGCGGCTCCAGGGCTCCGGGTTCTTTTTCTGCTTTCGACCGCCAGGCCTGAATCTTGAGGCCTCTCCGGGCGACATCGGCAGGGCTCGCAGGACGCGTTACGGTCCTGCTGACCTCTGCTGTCGTCACGGCATATCTTTGATTCTCCCGCAGCCCAGGCACGAGGGGGAGCAGCATCGGCAACAGGACAAAAACAATTAAGGAAAAGATGACGGTAATCCATGCGGCCTTTTTTGTCCCCCTGCGCCAGAACATTCCAATCCAGAACGGAGCGGCAAATATAACCGGGATCTCCCAGGCGTTTTTGAGCTGCCCAAAAACATCGTAGCTTGCCAGGGACAGGTATACGGCCCCGGCGATGATGGCAACGCCAACGACCCGGCCTACGAGCAAATATCTCTCCTCGCTGGCCTCCCTGTCCACGTAGGCTGCGTAGCAATTCCTCACCACCAAGGCGGAGGTCACCAGCATATAGCAGTCGGCGGATGACATCAGCGCGGCCAGGAGGCAGGCCACCATCAGCCCGACAAGGCCGATGTCCAATGGGCCGAGAAGCTTTACCGCAGCGAGGCCCCAGACCTTGTCCGGATCTTTTCCAATTTCTGGATCAACGGACAACAGGGCCAACATGATCAAGCCGGTCAAGGCCCAGCCCACCGTGCAGAAACGTTTGAGAAAGTTGCCGACAACGAGCCCGACCCTGGCAGCATTTTCAGACTTGGCCGAGCCCCCTCCAGTAGCGATGAAATGAGGCTGGACTACGATCCCGACAAGATTGAGAAGAAAGATGCAGGCTATGTAGTAAAGCGGAAACTCATTGCCGGCCAGCTGGAAAGCGGCGGCGGGCAATTGCTCATGCAGGTGTTTAAACCCGGCCATCAATCCTTCGCTGGCGGGATCTCCGAAATTTTCGACAAGCAGCGCGAGCCCGAAAGGGATCAGGAGAACGGAAAGAATGATGATGAAAAAGCCCTGGATCAGGTCCGTCCAGTAGGCCGCCCGCAAACCGCCAAGAACGCCATAGACGACCACTACGAGCCCAATAATCGGCAGGAGGATTGTTTTCAGTGATCCATCGGCCTGCCCTGGCGCGATCAAGGGTTCGCAAACCTTGCTGACTGCGGTGAAGGCGACAGAAAGGTAGAGCATGTAAAATACGATCCCGAATACGGAATAGGCTGCCCCGAGAGCCCTGCTCTCGTATCTTTCCACAAACCAGTCCCCAAGGGTCAGGTGCCGCATACGTCGATACCAGACCGCGAAGATCCAGTAGAATGGGGTCACCAGGAGCCAGAATAGAACGCTCCAGATCCCGCTGAAGCCGCTGGTGTAGGTGTTTCTGCCTACATTTACAGGATCATTGGCTCCTGTGCCGGCCCCGAATGCGGCAAAGGTCTGGAATAGTTTCCCAAAAGCTCTTCCGCCGAGGAAAAGATCCTCCTGGTGCTTCACCTTCTTCATGCACCAGACGCCGATGGCTGCCATGGAGAGAAAGTAAACGACCAGGACGATATAATCGATCAGTGACATGCGGCCTCTCTGGATGCGGCGGAGTTGTCGTCGATCTTTTTCGCCTCGGCGCCTAGGAGTTGTCAAGCAGAACATTGCCTCCGAGCATTGGGTTTCGGTACACTTCTGCCCCTATGGCACGAATCAACGATCACTACCAGAAACTCTCCGCCGGTTACCTGTTTCCGGAAATCGCCAGGAGGGTCCAGGCGTTTTCACAGGAGAACCCTGAGGCCGACCTGATCAAGCTTGGCATCGGGGACGTCACCAGACCTCTCCCTCCAGCCGTCATCCAGGCATTCCAGGATGGCGTAGCCGAGATGGCCTCCGTGGAGACCTTCAGGGGTTACGGCCCCGAGCAGGGCCACCTCTTCCTGCGCGAGCTCATCGCGGCGAATGATTACGCCTCGAGAAACGTGGTGATCGAGCCGGATGAGATCTTTGTTTCAGATGGGGCCAAGTGCGACTGCGGCAACATACAGGAGATTTTCTCTGTGGACTGCAGGGTGGCAGTGGCCGATCCGGTCTACCCGGTCTACATCGACACCAACGTCATGGCCGGCCGCACGGGACCTTCCGATGACCGCGGTTGCTATGAGAACATCCTCTACATGCCCTGCACCGAGGAGAATGGGTTCCAACCCGAGATCCCGGATGTGGCGGTGGACCTGGTCTACCTCTGCTCGCCCAACAACCCGACAGGGACAGCGGCCACCCGGGAACAGCTGGCGGCGTGGGTAGCGTACGCGAAAGGTTGCGGGGCCGTCATTCTCTACGATGCCGCTTACGAGGCCTACATCAGCGACCCGAATCTCCCCCGCTCCATCTATGAGATTGAAGGCGCCAGGGANGTGGCGATCGAGTTCCGGAGCTTCTCAAAAACNGCCGGNTTCACNGGCACCCGATGCGCCTTTATTGTCGTTCCCCGCGAATTGACCGGGAAAAATTCCTCCGGAGAAGACGTCTCCATCCATCAACTCTGGAGCAGGAGGCATTCCACCAAATTCAATGGAGTTTCTTACCCTGTGCAGCGAGCGGCAGCCGGAGTCTACACCGAAGCTGGAAAGGCACAGGTCCGCAACCTTATTGAATTCTACATGGCGAATGCCCGGATCATCAGGGAAGGACTCCAGGCGGCCGGGTATTCAGTCCATGGCGGCATCCACTCCCCCTACAGCTGGCTTCGAGTCCCCGCCAACGCGACGTCCTGGGANTTTTTCGACCTCCTGCTCGACTCCACCCATGTTGTCGGCACCCCGGGTTCGGGCTTCGGGCCATCGGGCGAAGGCTACTTCAGGCTGAGCGCCTTTGGGGAGAGGGAGAGAATCGAAGAGGCCATCGCAAGAATNCAGGCGAAGCTTCCGGCAAGCTGAGCTTGCGTTCTTNTTCTCAAAGACGCGCCCGTCGGGATTCCTCGGTGGNCTTACCCGGAGCTTTTTTTTTGCTGATATCCCAGGCGACGAGCCAACGCTCCTTGCCGNCCTGGGTAAACCCAAGCTTCTTAATGAGGCGCTCTTCCATATCCGGCATATGGGCCGCTCCGTAGAAGATCCCNATCTTTTTTTTACCGGCCTTGATTTCTTTTTCGAGAACCCTGATGGCGACTTTATTTCGCTCGCCCACAATTACCGATTCACCATCGCCCTCGAANCCAGCCATNAGATCCTCCATNCCTTCCATCTGCCTGGCGAAAAGGTACTTGAGTGATCTCGCCGAGTCTTCACTGGTGAAGGCGCGGATCAGGTCGAAAATTCCAGGAGGACTGCCCTTGCCCTCCTTCTGACGCTTCATTTCAGCCTGCATCGACTTGAGCATGAGCGAGATGAACCCCTCCCCCTTCTTTTTCTGAAGACGAAAGAAAGTNTCCGGATCCATATCNGCATGAACGAAATTCGGCCTGGTGTAGTCAATGCCATCGAGTTGGAATTCGAGATCGAGGGCCGTCTTCATTCCCCTCTGGAAAACGCTGATGATGCTCCCGCCTTCTTCCTTGCCGCGCGTGGAAGGATTGACCCCCTCGGGCTTGATCATTTCATAGAGAAGAGAGTCGTAGCGGCGAAAATCAGCCTCCAGGTCGTCATAGTATTTTTTATCCCCGACATGAACGGCCGAGATGAGAGAGACCTCAACGCCTTCCTTGTTGCGGTAGGTNACGATCGAGGTCTTCANCTCNCCCGTCTCTTTNCCCTGGTCCTGNAATTGAAGGAACNTGGACTTGTCTGCNGGCCTTGCATGGACAGCTGAAGCGCCGAGCGCCAACGACCCAAGAAGGCAGAGGATTCTAAAACGATTCATGTTTGCTGCGCCCCTGTAAGAAGTTCGTGGTCAAAGGCGAGGCCTCCCCCGGGAGGCGTCCTGAACNATCGCCTTAGCTTCTAACAATACACTCAACAATAGGGCATTCCATTGGAAATCCGCACTCTTCCCCTCCTTGATTACAACGGCGCTTCCCGTTACGGTGTAGGTTCGCTAATCTGAATTAAGCGGCCAACCAGCTTTAACAGGAGGATTCTGTGAGTAAAAAGAGCAAGCCTGACGTATCTCGTCGCGGGTTCATGAAGGGAGCGGCCGCTGGCAGCGCGGTTGTCGGCTTCAATATACCCCTCTCCGCCCGGCCGGCCAGGGCATTCAAGATCGGCCTCATTGGCTGCGGAGGACGCGGAAGCGGCGCTGCGGGCAATGCAATCCAGGCTGCGAAAACTCAGGGCGATACGGCCACCATCCATGCGGTCGCCGACCTCTTCAAGGATCGAGCCGAGCGGGCCCGCAGGACCCACAAGATCCCAAAAGAGAGAACCTTTGTCGGGTTCGATGCCTTCAAGAAGCTGCTGGACCTCGATTTAGATTATGTCATTTTAGCGACCCCCCCTCATTTCCGACCCGAGCATTTCGATTCGGCGGTTTCCGCCGGCAAAAGCGTCTTTACCGAAAAGCCGGTGGCCGTTGACGCTCCCGGCATCCGCCGCTTTCTCGCGGCCGGAGAAAAAGCCAAGAAGAACGGCCTCAGCGTTGCCGCTGGAACCCAGCGCCGCCACCAGAAGCAGTACATCGAGTGCCAGAAGCGGGTTGCGGATGGGGCTATCGGGCAGATTGTTAATGGCCGCTGCTATTGGAACATGGGCGGTCTCTGGACCCGGGAAAAGGCAAAGGGCTGGTCGGACACCGAATGGCAGATCCGTAACTGGCTCTACTTCACCTGGCTCTCCGGCGACCATATAACCGAACANCACGTCCACAACCTCGACGTCATCAACTGGTTCATCGGCTCACATCCGATCAAGGCCCGCGGAATGGGCGGTCGGCAGGTGCGCACCGGAAAAGATGTCTACGGAAACATCTTTGACCACTTCGCCACCGAGTTNATCTATGCCAGCCCACAAGGCAGCGGCTACCCGGACATTCGGGTGACCAGCATGTGCAGGCAAATCGTCAGCTGNTGGAATGACGTATCCGAATTTGTCGTCGGAACCAAGGGCAGCTCGAATTGCCGCAGCAACATCTGGGGTCCCAATGAATGGAAATGGTCTGGAAAACAGCAGAACGCTTATGTGCAGGAACATATTGATCTGCAGGCCAGCATCAAAGAAGACAAGGGCTCCCTGAATGAGGCNGAGAATGTTGCTCACAGCACCATGACAGCCATTCTCTCCAGGACCACCTGCTACACAGGCAGAGAGGTCACCTGGGATGCCATCATGAAGAGTGACGANCACTGGGGNCCTGANNNGTTTCGCCCAATAATAGGCACGAAAAAAACCAAGGGCGGTAAAGAAGTGCCCATTTACGGCAATAACGACTTCAGTCGNTACACNTTCGATGGAGNCATTNCCNTTCCTCCCGTCCCCCANGTCGGGAAGCCTATGTAGATTTTTTTTTGCTGAGAATAACCGGGGGCAGGACAACCTCATGGAGGTCCTGTCCCNGTCTCATTACTANCGCGTATGAGCCCAATTAATTGGAACTCGATCGAAAGATGAAAATTCGCCCCCACACGCCGCCCANCCCCGCGGTTTTCACGATGTGCNTTCTTGNCATCGCTGCCACCAGGCTCTCAGGCTTTGAGCCCACAACCAGAATTGCAGTGGAAGACGGGTTCTGGGAAATCAACGGCAAGCCAACCTATGAAGGGGCTGAGCCAGAGGGGCTCCTGATGGGCGTGAGGATGGTCAATTGTACGTTTGATGACAGAAACGCCAGGACCTCGCCCAGGGGCTTCGATGCAGNCAAGAACACCGAGGCCTTCCTCAAGAAGCTNCCNCGATACATCTCCCATGGAGTCAACACCATCATCNTGAACCTNCAGGGAGGNGANCCGGGATATGCCGGATCCATCAACTCCGCCTTCAACCCTGACGGCTCACTCAGAGANNCGGACCTCAAACGCGTCGGCCGGGTCATCGAGGCCTGCGATAAAATCGGGGNGGNTGTTATCCTTGGCTATTTCAGNCCTGCGCAAGACCAGGTGCTTCGGNATGAGGCGGCCGTAAAGGCCGNCGTTTCCAACGCCAGCNCCTGGCTNAAAAAAAAGGNCTACACCAACGTCCTCGTCCAGGTNGCGGAAGAGCACACCTCCAAAAAATACAAGCACGAGATGATCGCCTCGCCTGAAGGCTGCGCTTCCCTCATCAAGGCAGCTCGGGCAGTGAACCCCGAGCTGCTGGTCTCCGCCAGCGGAGCCCCCAATGGCCGGGTAGCCAACGAGGTTGGAGATGAGGCCAGCATCCTGCTTCCTCGTTTCAATTCAACGCCGCTTGACCGGTTCAACCTGATGGTCGTCAAATTAGCCAAGAGATCGAAGGCTATTGTGAGTGTAGACGACTCAAAGACAGGGGAGCTCGCGGTGACCGCGATGAATCTCTGCGTTCAATCTCTCTGCTCCTGGACCTATTCGAACCTGAAGGCCAACCAGCATTACCCCTTCACCTACCAGGCCGAAGAGGACGACCCAGGGGTCTACGGTGAGCTGAAAAANATCGTTGGCAATTGAAGCCCCGCCTGGAGAAATAAAGGCGTCATGGTAAAGGACCTGATAACCGTCGGCCTCGGAGGAGCCCTGGGAGCGATGGCTCGCTACCTGGTAGGCCAACTGACCCAGCGGCTCCTTGGGACAGGCTTCCCCTGGGGAACGCTTGCGGCCAACATCTCGGGATGCTTTCTCATCGGACTTGCGTATGGCCTGCTTCAGACCGCAGAGGCCTCGACCCCAAGGCTTTTCATTATCGTCGGAGTGCTGGGAGGGTTTACCACCTTCTCAGCCTTTGGCTACGAGACCCTCGAGCTTCTCAAGGAGAACGGCGCCGGACCTGCCGCCGCCAATGTCGGTCTTCAAATCGCAGCTGGGCTGTCCGCTGTCTGGCTGGGACAGGCCCTGTCGAAAACTCTCTGATTCCCATCGCCGACAGGACCCCCTCCCCCANCCTCANCCTTCCTGCTCAAATTTGAAAAGCCANCTGCTCAGCNCCAGCTCATCTCCGTCCACAAGGGCNANCCACTCGGTGTGGGGAATGTTCCGNCCGTTNACCTTGACCGTNCCATCNACAATGACCTTGAGGTCATTNTCTCCACAGCCATCCACCGGCAGGTAGAAGCGGACGTGCTCGGCTTCAATGCCGACAGCCTTAACCAGCACATCGGCTCGAGCTGGATTGGAACCGAGGATGATTCTCTCAACGGGCCGCGAGGGATCCCATGGTGAGCGTCTCCTTTTGAGCGCAACCACNCCCCCTGGAAGGAAGGCCTCATCTTCAACCAGGATCTCGCCGGAATCAGACGCGCTGGATCCCAGGAAGGTCAGCTTGCGAGATGGCATCGCTTAAGATAAACCTCTTATGGCATTCCAGTGCGCGGAGAGTCGCGACATCGACGCCTTGCGTGCCGACCCGGCTCTCCTGCTCCTCTTCCTCGCCCCCGGCCTCGGGGCCACCATAGAAGAGCGATTTAAAAATGACACAAAGAGCAAACGTGCCGACCCACAGAATGAGGATGCCGGCAAGTATTCCAAACCCATTAGCATATGGTTCCGAATGATCAGACATTTTCTCTCCGGCTCTTTAATCCAGGAAGGCCCTGAACGGAAGACTCAGGGCATACACCATGAGGCCGAACAGAATCAGGACGCCGACAACTTTGAGAACGCCCTGGGTGTCCTCGCTCTCATCGGAAAAAAGGTCGCTCAACTCATAGCGGTCGCTAACTTTAGCTTCCTCGGCAGAACTTTCTGCGGCGTCACTCATCAGAGCCTCTCCAAAGGTTGAATTCCTCTCAATATTGTGAGGAGTATAGTCAAGCCGGCCATCGTGAACCAGATTAATTCTGCAAAACTCACTCCCCAGNATTNCCCTGGGCAGCTTTCGTCGGCGAGCNGGNCCCAGNCTCTNCANNCTTCATTTTATTGACGATGGATTTCACTGAAACGGACAGGGCCATCGAAAAAATAACGGCCAATGCCAGGATAATGATCACGAGGTATTTGCCGTTAAATGACTTATTCTTCAATGGGATGAAACCNCTGAATCNGAAAGATGGNGNCTGCGNCCTTAAAATTCAGGATANCCGATACAATTAAANAAATTCACTGAAACGCATCGTTCGGGCTTCAGNGCCNCCANCCNGGGATAAACCGTGAATGATTGCGAATTACCGGGCCACNCCGGTACAACACTTTTAACTTATACACCGTGGATGGATTCGGAAGCTTGATTTATTCTTTAAGTTGATCTGGAAAAACAATGTTCGGGTTTCAGGTGTGTTGATTTTGCCTGGAAGCCATACTTTATGTGGTTAGCAGGNAATNATTTGNATACCTGTCAGTTAAGAATTAGGAGAAAGCGTAATGCGTAAAGCTATCAACTTCACGGNNGNCGNGGCCCTNTNCCTGGGCATTGGAATCTCAGTTTTNGCNGAGACTGAAAAAACNAAGGTNGCNCCTGCNAAGGTCNNCGCCAAGAAGAGCTTCTGCTCGCAGTCNGCCGCCAAGCTCGCCGTCAGNNTACGCNCNANCAANTGCGACAAGACCGCCGCCAAGCTGCTGGTCACCGGTATTCCCGCCCTCAAGTGCGAGAAGGCCGCGGCCACCCTGGTCAAGTCAGTCCGTGCCGCCGGTTGTGAAAAGAGCGCCGCCGCCCTGATCGTCAAGGCCGCGGACGGAACCAGGAAGACTGAGAAAAAGGCCAAGCCCGCCAGCTGATTTTTACAGGTCGGGCTTTACAGGCACAAAAAGAGCGCTCATCGGGATGTCCGATGAGCGCTCTTTTTTTTAGCCCAGATCGATCTCAACCTCGCCTGAATTGACCCTGGCGGGATAGACCGCCACGCGGCTTTCAGGGTTGCCCTTGAGGCAGGCGCCGGTCTCGAGACTGAAACGCCAACCATGGCCGAGACAAACCGCGGCCCCATCCTTTGGCGCGCAGCGGTGAAGCAGGTCGCCTTCATGGGGACATATGTTTTTGATAGCCCGAATTGTGCTCCCTGATCTGAAAACAGCAATCCTTCTCGCTCCAACAAGAACCTCTGACCCCTTGCCATCAGCGAAATCTTCAAGTTTTCCTATCGAGACATAGCCCATCCGGGATCCTCCTATTGGCGCTCGGCCTTGTGGAACTGATTGTAAAGACAGGATACAATTTTTGAAT
>PAOC01000138.1 GCA_002708465.1 Planctomycetota bacterium | reverse complement strand
AGAGGCCATTGGTCGGACCCCAGCGGTTACCATTTCGAGGGGCCCCTTCCCCACGAGGTTGAATCGCTGGATGAACAATTGCTGGGCGTGCGCCGGCGAAATGGCATTGAATTCGACGCGGGGCTGCCGGGCTTTCACTGCTATGGAATTGACCTGAGCCTCGCCGCCCGTGAGCGGGGGCATAAGAGCTACGCTCTCGACTGTTACGCGTGGCATAAGTTCAAGGATTCCGAGGGACGACTCGTGGAGCGCAGGGAGCGTTCTTCAAAGATCAAGCGTCGTTGGGGCGAAGAGTTCATGCGTGAGTTCGGCCCCAGCGCGGATTACGTGGAAAAGAAATGGCAGAAATATCTACCCTTCCAGACGACGTCCTGGGCCTGGGGCGCAGACTGATCCCGCGTCCGGTTTTTCTCCTGGGCTGCGCCCGGTCGGGGACATCCATCTTCGGCGAGGCGCTCGCTTCCCACCCCGCCGTCACCTATCTTTTTGAGCTCAGCCCGGCCTGGAACTCGATCGTCGAGGAAGGCGCCGATCATCGCCTGGAGGCGGCCGCCGTCGACCCGGAGCTTGCCCGCCGGGTCTACGAGGAGTTTTCCGGCCGCCTGAAAGGAGAGCCTGGCGAGGTGCTGCTCGAGAAGAACCCGAAGCACGTTCTGCGCTTGCCTTTCCTCGCGGCTCTTTTCCCCTGGGGGAGGTTTATCCATATTATTCGAGACGGCCGTGATACCGCGGCTTCCCTCATGTTCCGCAACCGGGGAGAGGGCTGGGGTCATCTGCAGGTCCCCGGCTGGCGAGAGCTGCTGGGACGTTACCCGCAGGAGAACCATATCCGCTGCGCGCACCAGTGGCGGATCGCTGTTGAGACGGCTCGCTCCGACGGCGCCCGCCCTGGCGACCGCTACCTGGAGCTTCGTTATGAGAGCCTGGTGGAGAGCCCTCTCGCCATCGCGGAGGAGGCGCTCGCCTTTATGGGCCTTGATGCTCCCGCGGCCGTCGCCGATTTTTGTCTGAAGATCCAGGATGAGACCGAGGGCTCCTACCATGCTCTTAAGCAGGTCCGGCACTACGTGGACAACCACTCCCGCCGCATCGGGCGCTATCGCGAGAACCTGGCTCCCAGCCAGGTCGCCGAGGTCGAGGAGGCTTGCGGCGAGGCCCTTTCCGAACTCGGCTATCTGGCCTGACAGGTGGGCAGGCCCCTTGTTTTTATCGCCCCGGTAGTCTTAACATGGCGGATCCCGCCTGTTGGCGGCGGGCGCAGATGGAGTCATCGGAAAATTTTTCACTCTCATTAAGGAGCCTGACCATGAAGTCATTCTCACGCTGCTGTTTCGCTGTTCTGCTTCTGGCCGCTGTCTGCACAGGGACCGCCTGTACCGGAACTATGCACCACGGCGCCTCCGGCTCGCATCACAAGCACGGCTCGCAGTGGAAGGGTGTCCCCCAGGTGGTGGCGGTCATGCACCCCACCGCGGGCAACAAGGCGGCCGGCACGGTGGTGTTTACCCAGACGAAGGATGGGGTCAAGGTCGAGGCCAATATCACGGGCCTCAGCCCCGATAGTCAGCACGCGATCCATGTTCACCAATATGGCGACACGCGGCTCGACAACGGCAAGGGCACCGGCGGTCATTACAACCCCGAAGGACACGATCATGGTCTCCCGGCAACGACTCAGCGCCATGCCGGTGATCTCGGAAATCTCAAGGCCGATGCCAACGGCGCGGCGAGCTATACGATCGTGGCGAACAACATCTCCGTGGCCGGCCTGAACAACCCGGTGGTCGGACGCGGCGTGATTATTCACGCGAAGGTTGACGATGGCGGCCAGCCCACCGGCAACGCCGGCGCGAGGATTTCCCAGGGCGTGATCGGGGTCGCCAAGCCAGCGGAGTGATCCGCCCGGCGCCCGCGAATTACGCAAGGGGCGGGGCTGCCTCAGGCATCGAGGCCTGTCGCGGCGCCGCCCCGTCTTCTTTTCCAGAGACCTCCGGCTCTTCTTCCTCCCGCCACCAGAGGAGGAGCTTCCTCCTCTGGGTCTGGACATCTTCGAGAATGAGGTAGCCGACGGGCACCATCACGAGCGAGATGACTGTCGCGAAGAGAACCCCGAACCCGAGCGACACCGCCATCGGGATCAGGAACCGGGCCTGGATGCTGCGCTCGAGCAGCAGGGGCGTCAGCCCGGCAAAGGTGGTCAGCGAGGTCAGGAGTATCGGTCGAAACCTGACCCTCCCCGCCTGGACGATGGTCTCGAAGAGTTTCGCGCCAGACTTGCGGGAGATGTTGATGTAGTCAACCATGACCAGGCTGTCGTTGACCAGGACTCCCGTCAGGGCGACCAGTCCGAACATGGAAAAGATCGTCATGTCCATTCCCATGAAGATGTGGCCCCAGACGGCGGCGACCAGCCCGAGCGGGATGACCGACATGATGATCAGGGGCTGGAGGTAGGATTTGAAAGGAATCGCGAGCAGGATGAAAATCATGAAGAGGGCGAGGACGAAGCCTTTCTGTAGCCCGGCCAGGGACTCCATTCTTTCCCGCCGTTCTCCTTCCATTGAATAGTGCACGCTCGGGAAATCAGCCAGTATCTCGGGCATGATCTTTTCTTCGATCATCGAGCTGATGGCGTTCGAGCTCGAGGCGCCCTTGTCGACGTCCGCCTTGACGGTGACAATCCTGCGCCTGTCGGCGCGGTTGATCGAGGCGAAGCCGCGCCCGTATTCAATGTTGGCTACGCTTTTGAAGGGAACCTCCGAGCCGTCGCGTGTGCGCACGCGCATGTTCTCGATGTCCCCGAGAGAGCGTCGCTCAGCTTCGGGATAGCGGATCATGACCCGGATCTCGTCGCGCCCCCGGAGGATTCTCTGGGCCTCGAGGCCATAAAAGCCCTGGCGCACCTGCCGTCCGAGGTCCGCCTGGGAGAGTCCGAGGTGCTCGGCGTCTTCGCGGATGCGCAACTGGAGCTCACGCTTGCCGGGGCGGAAGGAGTCCGTTATGTCGTGGACGGCCTCGAGTTGCGACAGCTTGTCCTTCAGGAGGGTGGAGGCGGCGCTCAACTCCTTCGGGTCGCTGGAGGCCAGGTCGACATTGACGGCATCTCCGGTGTTGAAGAAAGACGCGGTGTAGGTGATCTCGTTGGCGTCGGCGATGGGGCCGGTCAGCTCTCGCCATCGCCTGGCGATCTCGTTTGAGTTGACGGTGCGCTCCTCCGCGGGAGCCAGCTCGATATTCACCTCGCAGAGGTGTGAGCCGGAGAAGCCACCCGAGCGGCCGCCGCGGTTACCCTGGGCTTCGCGGAAGGGCAGCCCGCCCAGGGAGCTGCAGATGTGGCGGAAGACTCCCTTGCCCTTGCTGTGGCCTTCAGAGCGGAGCTCGGCCTCGAGTTCGCGGGCCGAAGCCTCCAGCTTCCGGATGGCGCGGCTGGTGATCTCAGCGGGAGTTCCCTGGGGCATGGACACAAAGGCGACGGCATTGTCGGCGTCCACCTTGGGCATGAAATGAAACTCGATCCACCCGCCAATGAACAGTCCGCTGGTCGCGAGGATGATCGCCAGGCTGGCGGCGACGGAGAGATAGCGCCAGCGCAGGCAGAAGTCGAGCAGGGGAGAATAGAAGCGGTCGATGACGAAGGCCAGTCCGCGTTCGACCGTTCCCTGGACCGCGCCCCAGGCTGCGGTCACCACATTGGGCCGCTGTTTCTTTTTCGGCCGGCCGTGGGAGAGGTGGTTGGGCAGGATGAGGAGGGATTCTATGAGAGAGAAGATCAGCACCGAGATGACGATGGTGGGAATCACCGCCATGATCCTGCCGAGGCTTCCGGGTACCGTCAGCAGCGGAAAGAAGGCGGCGACGGTGGTCAGGACGGCGAAGATGACCGGGCGAGCGACCTGCCGCGACCCCTCGATCGAGGCCTCGAGCCGGGCGCGGCCACTGTGCTCGACCCGATAGATACTTTCTCCCACGATGATCGCATCGTCCACGACGATTCCCAGCACCACGATGAAGGCGAAGAGAGAGACCACGTTGATCGACATGCCGAACAGGGGCATCAGGGCGATGGCGCCGAGGAAGCAGACCGGGATTCCGAGGGCGACCCAGAATGCGAGGCGCAGCTTGAGAAAGAGCGCCAGGGACAGGAAGACGAGGACCAGGCCTGCCCGGCCGTTTCGGATCAGGAGATCCAGCCGGCCTCGAAGCACCTTGGAATCGTCCTGCCAGATCGTCAGGCTCAGCCCATCCGGCAGCCTCAGTCCTGCGGCCTCGGTTTCGATGTAGCCAGCGATCTTCTCGGCGATGTCGGTGGCGTTCTGGTCGCCGACCCGGAACACGCTGACCATGATCGCCGGCTTGCCATCGAAGAAGGTCTCCTGGTCGGTGTCGGCGAAGCCATCCCGCACGGCGCAGACGTCTCCAACCCTGACGCGGGTTCCATCGGGCCTTGTCAGGATGGTGATGTTCGCGAATTCCGCACCGCTGAAGGACTGCCCCCGGGTGCGCAGCAGGATCTCGCCGTCGCCTGTTTTGATCGAGCCGCCCGGCAGGTCGAGCGAGGAGCGCCGCACCGCCGCCGCGACCTGGTCGAAGTTCATCTGGTGTCGGCGGAGGGCTGTTTCGGAGAGCTCGATGGAGATCTCGTAGGGCCGGGCGTTGGTGAGCTGCACGAGGCTGACTCCGTCGATGGATGAGAGACCATCGCGAACCTTCTCCGCCGCCTTCCTGAGCGAGGAATACTCAACCTCGCCATGGACTGCCACCTCGAGAACCCGTCGGCGCAGGATCAGCTCCTGTACGAGAGGCCTCTCGCATTCTTCCGGGAAGGTGGTGATCGAGTCGACCCGCATCTTGACCTCCTCGAGGAGGGTCTTGATGTCGGTGCCCGGCAGGGCGTCGATGGTCGCGGTCCCGGCGCCCTCGTTGGCGGTTGCGTTCAGGCGCTTGATCCCGGCAACCCCATCCACGGCCTCCTCGATTCGCAGGCAGACGCCCTTTTCGACCTCCGCGGGAGCGGCGCCAGGGTAGGCGACACTCACCAGGATCTTGTCGGTGGAGATCTCGGGGAACACCTCCTGCTTGACCTCCGAGAGCGTCACCATGCCGGCGACGGCGATCAGGAGCATCAGGAGATTGGCGCAGACGCCATTTCGGGCAAACCAGCTGAGCATGACTCTTATTCAGTCTCCCCGGAGGCGTCGAGGGTGACGGCCATTTTTTCTCTGAACACCTCGACGGTAGAGATGCAGATGAGGTCGCCGGCGGCGACCTCCGAGGCTCCCAGGTTGATGATCGCCTCATCTCCCTTGAGGCGTATCACCGCCGCCTTGCGGCTGATGAGCCGGTGCTCTCCCTGGTCCGTCTTCTCGGCGACGAGAACCAGCCCGTTTTCTCTGACGGCTTTGCGGGGGAGGACCGCGATGTTTCTGAAAGTCCGGCCACTGATCTCGGCCTTGACGAAGAGCCCGACCGCCAGGGGTGGGCGCTGCGGGTTGGAGCGCGCGTAGGGGTCGGGCACCTGGGCTACGGCGTGCACCATACGGCTTTGTGGGTCGATGGCGCCCTCGGTGCGAACGATGCGTCCCTTCCAGGGCTCCAGCTCCTTGCCGCCAAAGCGGGCGTAGAGCAGGACCTCGGGCAGGGGCTGCGTTTCAGGCGAGGCGTCATTCCTGTAGGCCAGCGGCAGGTTGATGAAGCTGAGGTCGCTGTCATTGATCGGCAGGCGCACCTCGGCGAAGTCAACCGAATAGACCCTGGCGGCGGGAGTTCCCTGGTTCACGAACTGTCCGACATCGGCAAAGGTTTCGCGGATGCGCCCGTCGAAGGCGGCCCGGATTTCTGTCCTTGAGATGTCGAGCCGGGCCTTGGCGAGACCTGCGCGGGCGGCGTTGAGAGCCGCCCTGGCCTCGGCGACCTGCGGCTCGCGCAGCAAGAGCGGCGAGGCCTTGCGTTCCATGGTCGGGTCAATCTTGAGCAGGCTCTCCCACTCTTTGCGGGCGACATCGGCCTCCTGCTCCTCACGCGCCAGCCGCAGGTCGGCCTGGGCTACTGATGCTTCGGCCTTGGCGAGCGAAAGCTCGTAGTCGCTTGGGTCGACCTTCAGGAGGGTCTCGTCTTTGGCGAAGAAGCCCCCGCTGGCCCAGGAGTCCGAGACCCAGGTGATGACTCCCGAAACCTGGGGAACGAGCGTGCTCTCGGTGCGCGGGCGGATCGTTCCCTGGGAGCTGATGGAGACGCGGAGGTCACGGGCTTCGAGCTTCAGCGCTCGAATCGCGAGGAGCTCGCGAACGGGAGGGCGGGTGCGGGGCTGCTTGCGGGTGCTCGAGAGCATGAAAAAGACCGCGACACCGGCCAGGACGACGACGATTGGAAGCAGGATTTTCAATAAGAGTTTCATGGTGTTTCGTTCGAGGTTGCCGTGACATCTTTGTCCCGTGACAGGGAGAAGCCGCCGCCGAGGGCGAGGTGAAGGTCCACCCGGGCGTCGAGGCGCAGCCGCTGAACCTGCAGGAGCTGGCTTTCGGAGCGGAAGGCGTCGCGCTGGGCGGAGAGAAGGGTGATGATTCCATCCAGGCCGCGGGCATAGCGGTCCTCCGCCAGGTCGCGGGCGGATTGGGATTGTTCTACGGCGCGGGACAGGGCCGCCTCCCTGCGCGCCAGGAAGTTCTCCAGGGCGAGGGCCGTTTCGACCTCGGCGAAGGCCCGCAGGGCGCCCCTGGCATAGGTCTCCAGGGCCTCGCGGAGGTTCGCATCGGCCAGGTCAATTCCCGCGAGGAGCCGTCCTCCCTGGAAGATGGGCTGCAGAAGATTCGCCGCAAGGCTCCAGACAGAGAAATCCTGGTTGACGATGTCGCGCAACTCGTTGGTGCTGGTCCCAGTCGAGCTGCTCAGGCTGATTCTCGGCAGCAGGGAGACCTTCGCCTGCCGCAGGCGGGCCCGTTGGCCGGCCAGGCGGCGCTCCAGGGAGAGCATGTCAGGCCTTCTTGCCAGGAGCTCGGAGGGAAGTCCTGCGGGCACCTCGCCGGGGATTTGCGGCAGGGCGGTGGCCGCCTCCAGGGCTGCCGCGGGGTATCGGCCGAGGAGGATTTCCAGCTGGCGCAAGGCGCCATCCTTGCGGATTCTCGTGGATTCGAGGTTGTCCTCCGCGGTGGCAAGATTGGCCCGGGCCAGGCGCAGGTCGAGGGAGGAGCGCAGGCCGCGTTCATAGCGCTCCCGCACCTGCTTCTCGCTGGCCTGGTAGTTTTCGACGGTCGCAGCGGCAAGCTCCTCCTGGCGCGTGGCCTCCAGGGCGGCGAACCAGGCCTTGCAGGTCTGTCCGACCAGGGATAACCGGGCGCCGTACAGGTCGGCCAGGACGGCCTCCTGATCAGCGAGAGACGCGGCCTTCGCCGAGCGCAGCCGTCCCCAGATGTCGAGCTCCCAGCTCAGATTGAGCGCGGCTCCGTAGTTGGAGAAGCGGTTGCGGGGAATTCCGTTCGTGTCGGGGATCGGGAAGCCGATGAAGTTGCGCTGTGATTTCGCCCCGTCGGCCTGGAGCCGGAGGACAGGGAGCCTGTCGGCCCCGCTGCTGATGGCCTGGGCCTCGGCCCGGTCCACCCTCACGGCAGCGATCCGCAGGTCGTGGTTGTTGCCCAGGCATTCCTCGATGGCCGTGTCCAGTCCGCCATCGCCGAAGGTTTTCCACCAGCCGGGGTCGTTGGAAGGGGCGCGGTCATCGACCTCTCCAGGGGCCGTCCACCCCCCGGGGGCCGGGGTGCCGATCGCCGGGGTTTCGGTCGGGGGAGAGGAAGCGCAGGCCGCTGGCAAGAAGGCCAGCGTAAGCAGTATGAGTCGGCGCAGGTTTTTCATTCGCTCGTCCCCGGATTCGGTCCCAGCTTCTCTCTTCCCATCGGCGATCGAAGCCCTGCGGAGACGAAGTCGATGAGTCGCCGTCGAACACCTTCGATGTCAGACGGATCGCAGAGCCCTCCGGAGAAGGCCCTGATGGATGGCTGGTCGGCTACGGTGTGGATCATGGCTCCGAGCATGAAATGCACTCGCCACATCAGCTCCTCGGAGGACAGTTCGGGCAGGGTGCGGCCGATCGCGGCGCTGAAGCGCTGCAGGATCTCGCCGAAGAGCTCCCGCAGCAATGTCTGCAGGCTGTCGCCCGGCTCGCTGTAGATCCGGCCCAGGAGCCTCTTGAAGCGTTTGCCTTCGGGGCTCTGTCCCATTCGCAGGGCGGGCATGACCCATGCATCGAGGATTGCTTCAAGCTCGATGGGCGATCCGGCCGCGGCGACCTCGAGCGCGTCGAGCAGCTCGAGCCTCTCGTTGTTCAGCGGCTCAAGGCGCCTGAGAAAAACAGACCTGACCAGGCCGTCCTTGGATTCGAAGTGATAATTTACAGATGCAAGGTTTGCCCCGGCTGCGCTGGTGACAGCCCGCAGGCTGGTCGCATCGATGCCGCGGTCGCTGAAGAGTTCTTCGGCGGCATCGAGCAGGCGGTCTTTCGTTAGGTGGAGTTCTTGGCGTTCCATGTTAATTCAAACGTTCGTTTGAATTGTGGGATTTCAGACCTCCGATTGCAAGGTTAACTTCGAGTTGCGAGGATGGACCTTAAGTCCATTATTTAAAAGGNCTTGTGTCTAAAATAAAGGCTCTGAGACCGCCGGCAAAAGTTTTTTATTCGCCCCGGCGCTTTTTTTTCTCTGCCTGGAGCTCTTTTTCAAGCCGAGCCAGCTCCGGGTCGGATTCCAGGAGATGATTCTCCAGGGTACGCCAGGCCTGGCCGATCTTTTGTGAGCTTTCCCGAAAGGCCGGTGAGCTTTCGTTGAGCTTCTTAATGCCCGCCTTGCGTTTCGCTACGACCTCTTCGTTGGTGAGCAAGAGCTGCGGGTAGCGGCTGTCGAGCCTCTNTTCGAGGATGGCTCTGGACTCGAGGAACTGGTTGAAGGCCGGGTCGGCCGCTCGTGCTCGCACGCGGAGCCGCCGCAGCTCGGCCTTGTATTGCGTGGACGGAAGGCTCGAGAGCCTGGGGTGTTTTTCTTCGAGGTAGTGAATCTCCTCCCGTCGCGCCTTGTTGATGGCGTGGGTGAGCTCCTTGTAGGCCGGGTCATTTTTCAAAAGCGCCTTGCGCTTTGCGGAGACGGCCTTTTTCGCCGCCTTGGCGGAGAGATAGGCCGCCGGGAACCGGTTGCGCGCGTCCTCGCGAAGCCTCTCATGATTCCCGACGAGCTCCCGGTACCGGGGGTCGACTCTCCAGGCCCGATCCCTGGCGATCACCTTGCGGTTCTTGTGGCGTTCAGCCAGCGTCCNGGGTACTGCGACTCGTCCGGCCTGCGTCTTCTCGAGCCGCGCGCGACGCTCTGCCCACCCGTCAACCGCCGCCCCCTTGCTCAGGCGAACACGGTCAAAGGCGGCGGAGGGTCCATCGACCTGGAAGGCGAAGTAGCTGCGCTCCCGGTCGATGATCGGATGCTGTCCGACCACGAAATGCTCATCGTCGATACGGGCGAGGATTTCTTCTCCAAGGACCTCGACCTGGAGCCGATACCATTTTTCCGGGTCGAAGCGGAAGGCGCACTCCCCCTGGATGCTCGGCAGGTGCGGAACGGTTGAGTCGCTCGCGGTGTTGACGCGAAAATGATCCCGGCGAAGGAGAATCACGAAATTGTATTTTCCGGGAGTGCCGGACATCAGGCGGATCTCTTCGGCGCCGCGGAAGCTGAAGGAGAAGCTGATAACCGAGTCGCGGTAGACGGGTTTTTTCCAGAAGAGCCGCTTGTTTTCTCCGGGCAGCTCGTTGCGCAGCAGGATGTCGTCACCAGTTGTCCACCACTCGGTGAAAAACCAGCGGCCGCTGATTTTTCCGGGGCTGAAATCTTCCCGGATCACCTCAGCGCCCGGCCTTGCAAGCCAGGGCTCGAGGGGGCCGAGGCTGTCCTCCGCGCCAGCGACAGACGCCAGTCCGCCGACAAGGGACAGGCGCAGCAGCAGCTCAGCAGTCTTTATTTTCATGCGTTCTTTCCGTTTAATGTCCTCAGTTGAACTCGGCCGGCTACGAGAAGCCGATGTTGCGGTCGCTGCCGCGCCATCCAATGCTGCCTTTCGGCGTTCGAGTTTCAAAGAGATGTTTTCTCCTTTTGCGGTTGTCGGTTATTAATGTTGCCATGCATCAAGAGCCCCGTTTGCGTTCCTGCGCGATCGCCGAATGTCTCGGCACCTTCCTCNTGGTTTTTTTCGGCTGTGGANCCGTTCATGCGGCCGTGACCCTCGATGCCCTGCAAGGCGGCTGGCAGGTGGCCAGCGTCTGGGGTTTCGCGGTGACGCTGGCGATCTACGCGGTGGGGAATATCAGNGGNGCCCACATCAACCCGGCAATCACCATTTCACTGGCCTGCTGGCGGGGCTTCCCCCTGGCCCGGGTTCCGGTCTATATCGGTTCACAGCTGGCGGGAGCATTTCTCGCGGCCTGTTGCCTCTACGCGATTTTTTCCGGCACCATCGGGGAGTATGAGCTGCAGAACGAGATCGTGCGGGGCTCTCCGGAGAGCCTTGTTACCGCGGCCATGTACGGTGAGTATTATCCCAATCCGACGATCAAGCTTCATTCCGCCGCCGCTGCCGGCAAGCGTGACACGGTAGGCTTTGGGGCCGCGGTCTTCGCGGAGATGTTGGGCACAGCCTTGCTGGCCTTCTGCGTCTTCGCCCTGACGGACAGGCGTAACAGCACGCGGCCGGGTGCGAGTCTCGGACCGTTCTTTGTCGGCGCCACGGTGGCTCTCCTGGTGGCGGTGGTCGGCCCGGTAACCCAGGCCTGCCTGAACCCCGCGCGGGATTTCGGGCCGCGGATCTTCGCCGCTCTCGCCGGTTGGGGGGAGGTCGCCTTGCCGGGGCCCAGGGGACTGTTCGACACTCTGGCGGTCTACCTGGCTGCGCCCGTGGCGGGGGCGGTGTTCGGGGGGCTGGTTTACAGGGAGCTCATAGGGGCGGCGCAACCCGCCGAGTCCGACGCCGCCAAGGGAGAGGTGGGCGCTTGAATGGGTGTCCTCAGCGTCGTTCGATGACGTACTTCTTCCATTCGTCACTGTAGGCGTGGACCTGGTCAGCCGCCCGCCCCTGCTTGTCGACGATCGGGCCGCCGCTGTTGAACCAGCCGATGATGCCGCCGGTGAGACTGTAGACGTCTCGCCCCAGGCGCCGCTCAAGTTCTACGGCGGCGAGACCGGAGCGGTAGCCGGCGGTGCAGTAGGTTACCACCAGGGTGTCTTCGGGGAGCTCAAGCGACCCGTCCGCGAGCTGCGATGGCGGCAGGAGGACCGCGCCGTCAAGATGGCCGACATCGAACTCCGGCCGTTCACGAGTGTCCACCAGCACGGTCGCCCGCTCTTGCCGGAGCCGGCTTTTCAGCTCCGCGGCGGAGATCCGGCGGGCTCCCGTCTCGCGGTCGAAGTCTTCGGCGAGCCGGCGAAATTCTTCCTGAAGTTGCTCCCGGCCGGGGGAGCTTTCCCCGCCGCATCCACAAAGCAGAAGGGCGACCATTACCGCACCGACAGCTCGGCCTCGAGGATCTCTTTGAGTGGCGGGCATCAGGAGGCGCGTCTCACTCCAGGCAGTTGGAGGTTTCGCAATTATCAGCGGCTCCGCTGTCGCAGGCGGGGAAGGGGCTGGCCGGAATTGCGCCGCCAAGGAAGAGGTAGTTCAGGTTGAAGACCGCGTCGCTGAGGGAGATCTCCCCATCGCTGTCGCAATCCATAGCCGAGCCGCAGCGTATATCGGAGTCACCAAGGAACAGGTGACGCAGGGTGAAGACGGCATCGGCCAGCGTGACTTCTCCATCGACGTTGGAATCGCAGCGCAGGAAGGGAACAGTGCCTGGCGCAGGCCCATCGGTTATGGTCACGATGAAATCTCTCGAGTTTTCGCTGTCGGGAAGCTGCTCCGAGGAGACCGTCAGGCGGAAGAGGTATTCTCCTGCCTCGGTAAAGACGATGCTCAGCACAGGCAGGTCGGCGGGGCCTGCGAAGGTCGCGCCCTCCGGCCCGGAGAGCTTCTCCCAGGCAAATGCGAGGTTCTCCCGGCCGCAGGAGCCGTCGTGGGAGCGCTGCCCATCGAAGGTGATTTCCACGGAGCCGTTTTCCAGAGGAGCCTCGCTGGCAGGCGTTACGCTAAGTACCGGCCGCGCTCCCGCGGCGCCGGCGGGCCCCTCGCCAAAGAGCTCGTTGAGCTCGGGCTCGACCATGTCGGCGTCGAGGCTGAGAACAAAGGCATCGACCTGGGCCCTGAATTCCCGAACTCCGAGGATGAACTCGAGTACCCTGCCCGTGTCGACATCCTCCTGAGAGACGACGTAGTCGCCCTCGCTGCGCCATTGGAGACGGCCGGTGTTCCCGGTGTTGATGTTGATGTCCGGCTCCACGTTAAAGCCGCTTGGCCTCCAGAAGCTGTTGGAGTTCCGGTCGAAGCCGCGAACCCGGAAGTAGCCCCGGTAGGTTCCGGGCTGGTTGAAGCGCAGGCGGTAGATGGCGGAGGACTGGAGCTGGCTGCGGAAATCACCATCGTTCGGAGCCGCCAGGACCCGGCCGTTCGGGTCCAGGGAGGTCTCGACGCCTTCGGCAAATGCCCAGGTGATGTTGTCTTCGTCGGGATCCGTCACCTCCGTGTAGTCGGTAGAGAGCATGGCGATGTAGTTGGCCCCGGCCTCCTGCTCGCCGGCGACGCCCTCGACAGCCTCTCGCTGTAGCGGAGCA
>PAOC01000010.1 GCA_002708465.1 Planctomycetota bacterium | reverse complement strand
CGAGTCCCGCCCAGAAGGACGAGAATGTGATTCGCTTGCCCCGGCGGAGGCTGAAAATACCAGGGCTGTCCATACCGACCACCAGGGCCTCAGCCTGTCCACCAGCCTTTCGTTCCAGACTCGCGGCGCCTCCGGCTATGGCTTCGTCCTCGGCGAGCTCCGCCTTGGCGAAGTAGACCTGGTCAAAACAGGCCTTTCCGGAACCAACGAGGAAACATGAAATTCGCGCCGAGCCGGCTCCGGCTGGAGCCTTGATCACCTGGCTGACATCCAGCTCGACCTCACCGCCACCCGTCCCCCTGACCGGCGCGGAGAAACTCCGCCCGACCAGCTTTTCTCCATCCCCTGCGCGAAGCCACTCGACCATCAGCCCGGCAAGAAAAGATCCCCTGTTGGTCACGAAACCCTCGAGAAGGAATTGATCACCCGGGGCCACCCTGACGAGCTCTCCCTGGGCCGCGGAAGAGACCTTCGAGTCATCTGTGCCCGCTCCGCCGACAAGCTCCATGGCGTAGTTGCCGCCGCGAATGCCCCGGTCCTTGACCCGGCGCAGGAGGGAGTCGGCGCCAGCCTCCCAGCCGACCACGAGGTCCTCCCTTGATCCTTCGGGAACCAGATCTTCAAACGACCAATTGTTAATCTTATTCGCATCCGCCACGGGGTCGACGATTTCTACCGCGAGGAGCCGCTGAGCCACATCGACACAGAAGTAGGCGCTGACGACCACGATCATCACGAGTGCCACGGCCGAGCCGATCTGCTGCAGTGCACCACCCTGGCCCAGGGAATCGACGTCGACGTTGAGCTTCATGGCCTCCGACGGCTCACCCTTGGCGACGACCTCATCTCGCTTCGCGGTCTGCCTCTCGGCCTTCCGGGAAGAAGCTGCGCGCAGGCGATCATCTTCAATACGTACATCGAAAATATGTGAGCCGACGGTCAGCCTGCTGCCATCTCCAATCACTCCCGCGTTCTTGACCTTCCTCTCGTCGACGAGAACGCCATTCTTGCTCCCCAGGTCCTTCACCGCGAGAACGCCATCTTTTTCCACCANCTCGGCATGGTGCCCCGAGGCTCTCTGATCGCTCAAGGTCAGGTCGCAGCTGGAGCTTCGCCCGATGGAGAAGGGAAGNCTCTGGACCTTGANNTTCTCATCTTCCAGCTCNCCGACNACCTGCCGCAGCGAGAGAACAGNTCCTCCCTCCCGCCCGCCNGGNTCTTCGGCGGCGGAATCCGGNATNTCGGCCTCCTCGNCCTNCNCCGTCTCGATCTCTTCGAGCNCCCCCCCTGCCTCAGTCGTTTCGACCTCGAGGAGAAGGTCATCTGCGTCGGACGAATCTTCTCCCGCNNCCGCCTGCGAACCCGGCTGCTCAACAACNGGCTCGGGNGAGCTTGAAACGGAGCACTTGTCATAATAGAAGCTGGTAGAACCAATCGCGAACTTGTCGCCAGGACTCGAGGAGNGTCCTCTTGACGGGCTCCCCGTTATAGCTGGTCCCGTTTGAGCTNCCGAGATCCTCGAGAACGGCNCCCTGGGGCGTCTCTGAAACACTGCAGTGCTTCCGCGACGAACGNACATCATCGACCACCAGGTCGTTGGTTTCTCCACGTCCAATGAGAACTACAGGGCCTTCGAAATCCAGCTCCCTGGGTTCCTCTCCGCCCTTCTGTACAAACAATTTGATAGCCATTCAACTCACTCCCCGCGAAGGGTGTTTTTCAATTCCCGTTATTTCCCGTTATTCAACCCGGAATCGGCTTCGGATTCCCGTCTCAAAGCGTACTTGAGTATTTTCGCATCCAGGGTAGGACGCGAGATTCCCAGCATCTCAGCAGTTTTACTCTTCTTCCAGTCCGTATCGGCCAGGGCCGAACGGATCACCTGGCTCTCTACATCCTCCACCGTCCTGGCCACGATATCCTTCAGAGGCTTGCCGTTCACGACCCTGCCGGGCTTCCTGCCATTGGCCTGGATGTTCGAGCTCAACAGCTGGGACTCAACGACCTCTCCGCCAAGAGCCGAGAGACGCTCAATCTCATTCTCAAGCTCCCTCACATTTCCAGGCCAGTCGTATTGGTACAAAGCATGGAAGGTTTCCTGGTCGAGCGACTTTTTCTTTTCGCCGGAGCGTTCGGAAATCCGCCCGAGAAAGAAATCAATCAGCAGGGGAATATCCTCCCTGCGCTCTCGAAGAGGCGGCAGGTTGATCGTAATCACATTGATCCGGTAGAGAAGATCCTCGCGAAAATCCTGGTTTCGCACCATGTCGAAGATGTCCTTGTTGGTTGCCGAGACAATGCGGACATCGACATCCACGACATCCTTTCCTCCCACCCGGCGAATCTCTCCCTCCTGCAGAACCCTGAGCATCTTCGTCTGCATATCGGCTGGCATGTCGGCAATCTCATCGAGAAAGAGGGTGCCCTTGTCCGCGACCTCGAAGAGTCCTCGCTTGTCGCTCGAGGCGCCGGTGAAGGCGCCCTTCACATGACCGAAGAACTCACTCTCCATCAGGTTCATGGGAATCGCGGCGCAATTCTCGCTGACAAACTCCTTCTTCGAGCGCGGCCCGTTAAAGTGAATGGCTCCTGCTATCAGCTCCTTGCCGGTGCCGCTCTCGCCAAGAATCAACACCGGCACCGCTGAATCCGACACCTTGTCGAGAACCCTGAAGATCTCGAACATCTTCGGACTGGCGGTGATGATATTGCTGTAGTCGTACTTGAAGGCTGCGGGCTTGTCCTCCGGGATCAGCTTGATCGCCTCCTCGAGCTGCAGCGTCTTCTTCATGACATTCTCCTCGAGCTGCGTGTTTGCCCGCTCGAGGCGAAGCTGGGTCTGCTCGAGCACCTCGGCCCGCGAGGTGTTCTCGTCAAAGAGTTGAGCGTTGCGGATCGCGACCGTCGCCTGGTGGGCGACCATCTCGAGCCACCTGAGGTGGTTGCTGGTGAAGGCGNNTTCGTCNAANCGATTGTCNACNTAGATGGCGCCAAGNACNGAATCNTCANNGNCCAGCGGNACGCANAGNACNGANTTGAGGTTGAGCTCCTTGACCGTCNCGAGNTCGCGNAAGCGCCTGTCGTNCATCGCGTTGTCGGANCACANCGGCTTCCTGGANTCGATNACGTCCNCGGCNATCCCNCNGCANAACTTGAGCTGNGGNTCCTTGACCGTNTCACCGTCCATNTTCCGNGCNGCNCNNACCTCNAGNNCNTNNNCNCCGGCAAGNAGNAAGAAACCNCTCTCNGCGCTNGTNACCTCGACCACNGTATCCACGATCANCCCGAGNAGATCNTCGAGCACGACCNTNGANTTGAGGTTGCGATTGATCTCCATGAGCTTGAGAAANATCTCNCGCTCNNTCTTCAGNACNCTGAGCTGNTNTTCCTCNTCNAGCCCNTCGAGGGGNTCNAGNAANTAGTCNGTNGTCAGGTCNATGGTCTCNTCNGNGTACTCCTGNGAGANNTGCTCGAAAAAGACCTGCGTCTTACCAATCTCAATGCAGTCTCCAGGCCGCAGCTCTTTGCGAAGAACCAGGACACCGTTGACCACCGTACCGTTGCGGCTCTTGAGATCGACAATCTCAAAGCCGCCTTCCTTCCTCTCGATCTGGCAATGCACCCGCGAACTGCTGATATCGGCAATCTCGACCGTATTCTCGTGAGACCGCCCGATCGTAGTTACTCGCTGGTTGATCTCGAGAACGGTTTGATTACCGTTTTCGGCTACGATCAACTTCGGCAGCTTACGCGTACCATCGGCACTCTTTTGATGTGGCTTGCCACTCATATCGAAGAGGATCTACCAAAGAATTAAGAAAAGTCGGAAATAACAGCACTCTCCCGACTCGGAAACCCTACCCAATGCGAAAAGATCTTCCTGACTGGTAGGTTAATTTGTTGTGCCGCCAAGAGATAAGTCATCTTTGGCAGCATCGCCTGAGATGTAAAATCATTTTAACGCTGCGAAAGATCCCACCCAAAGAAAAAGGGTTTTCTTTACTGTTTTTCTAGCCGAAAAACAGCCTCCAGAGGGCTGAAACTACCTTCCTCGGGGCATCGAGGAATAGAGGATATTGACAAGGTCCTCCTGCAGTTTCTTGGCCCTGCTCAGGCTCTTCGCAGGAAAGGAATTACAGAGAATGGAGAAACTCCAGACTGTTGTGCCCTTCTGAACGTAACCCGAAAGCGCTGAAACTCCGCTTATATAACCCGTTTTGGCGAAAACCTTTCCAACCAGGGTCTTGCGCGACACAAACCGCTTCTTCAGCGTTCCATCGACTCCTGCCACCGGCAGGGAATCTTTGAACACTTTATAGTAGCCCTTTGACCGAACTCCGTGCAGAAGCGAGACGACCTGCCGAGCCGTCACCCGGTTGTCATGGGAGAGACCTGACCCATCGGCAACCACCAGGCCCTTGGTTTTTACCCCGAAACCGGCAAAGGCCTTGCTGACTGCCCGGCCACCGCCTGCGACACTTCCCTCCCCGGCGATCTTTCTGCCGGTCGCCTTCAGCAACAGCTCGGCGTGAAGGTTCTGGCTTTTCTTGTTGATCACCGGGATGTCATCCTTGAGACGTGAATTGTGCTCAACCAGGATCCTCTCACCGGTGGAAACCGTCTTGGCCGCATCCGAGCCGCCGCCAGGCACATCGGCCGCACCCAGCCGAACAATATCTCCCCCCAGCTTGATTCCCTCCTTCTTCAAAACGGCGGCAAGCGTATGAACGAAGAAAAGAGCCGGGTCATCNATCGCAAGACTTCCCGCCCACGCCCCGGCAGAAGACCCGATCCTGCCCTTCATGACGATCTTGTTGCCCTCGATGGANCGACTGGCAATCACCGNCACCTTNTTCCCCGAGACCGTNCTNGGAGCNCCGGANGATGTGACAAAGGNGCTTGCGGGAGAGAGCTCGACCNTGGCCGATTTNCCGACCGANCCGGGAACGACCCGGATCTCGANGCAATTATCATTCAGGCTGAGCGGACTCACCTGGGCGCTGTACCATTTCNCACGATCCTTCGGATTCCANCCCGGGAGGAACCTGACCTNATCGAANTANGAATCATCCGCGACCAGGTTNCCCGAGATCTCATTGAGNCCGGCCTGCTTCANCTTCTTCGCCCACTGNNGGAAAAGAAACAGGGGNTCGCCATCGTGGAACCNCCCGGAAATATTGGGATCGCCGGTGCCGCGAACNATCACGTNCCCGGAGATNTTCCCCTTCNCCAACTCNCCCCTGGCGATGATCCGGGTCGAGTATTGATGATCNGCGCCAAGCAGTTCCAGCCCCGTCACCGTGGTGAGGATCTTCATATTGGAGGCNGGCTTCAGGGGNNTNTCCGCATTGAGNANCGCCAGNGCCNTGCCCGTGTTNCCNAGCACTGCNACNCCAACGAGGGATTGCCGCGCGCCGGACCTCTGNACCTGCTCTTTNAGCAGTTCCTCNAGAGTCTTGGCGGGCNTGGCGGNANCCGGGANNNTTGAANAACCCAGGACCGCGAANAAGCTGAGGATAACCACCATCCGTCTCATGGATGGGGAGTCTAAAGGGATGGGNTTTCAGACGCAAGNCGTAAGGAAAGNGAGACNCATTTACTTACCCTGTNCGGGAAAGTAAAGTAGGGGGAATGAGTCACCCCCTTGNCCNGGGCATAGAGAAGAGCGAATGTCCCAGAATGATTCTTCANCNGCCGCCTCCGGCGGCCCTCACTCCACCGGCCCCGATGAACTCAGGAAACGCCTGATCGAGATCGAGGATGANCTGGCGCAGATCTTCTATGAGCTCGTCCACAAGCGAAGNAACAGCACCGGAGTAGATGGAAAGACCCCGGACAACTCGGCCNTGNACCTGANCCTGCATCTCGGCAATCCCGAGGNNAAGAGCTCCGCCGCGGCCGCCAGCTTNNTCGAAGCCCAGNTGAAAAGACAGGCNGAGGAGGTGGCTGACCGCTCAGCCGTCTTCCCTACCGGCAAGGTCTATTGCCATTGGTGCAGGAGCTTCGAGTGCCCCCACTCCGAGCCCTCGACTCCCAGGCAGGCCTTCGCAGGCTACAGCCCGACCGGTCAGCCAGAGTGGATCGAGCTCACCAGCATTCTCCTGCAACGGAAGGATCCCCGCATCGATCTTCTCCACCGCCGCAACCCGGCAACCCTCACCCTGGTCCANAGCGGCCGCGAGCTTGCGAACGAACAGCTTCCCACCTACGGAAAACGCTCAGGGGTGTACCGCATCCTGGGCCAGATGACCGTCGGCTACCTCAGCGCGGGGCTCGATTCCAGGCGTGCTGAGAATCACTACGCCCTCAGCCTCCAGGCTGTACAGGCCGGCAGCGGAAGGGGGCCGATCTCCCTGAACATCATCGGACGCCTGCCGGATGGCAGGAGCGGCCTGCGCTCAGTAGAGGAGGCCGANAGCCCCCGCCTGCTGGACTCCATCCGCAAGGCGGGACGGCATCTCAGCGACATCGAGGTCAGCTCCATTCCCAAGCGAAGAAGAAGCAGGGAAAAGCAGCGGAGGGTCCTCGATGCCCTCAGGCGGCTCTCCCGCAATATTGAAAGAATCTACCGCCAGCAGACCCGCAGGACGCACCACGCCGAGACTCGCCACCGAAACAAGGCAAGACCCTCCTCGAAAGCCCTGCCCGATGCTATAGAGGCGAAGGACAGCTCCGTCTACAGGGATGTCGAAGAAAACACCTGGGTCGTGCTCGGTCCTAAAAACAGGGTTCACATCTTCAACGACACGGGACTCCATATCACCAGCGTGGTCTACCCCCCTGAAACCATCCGCCACAGGACAACGAAGGGAAAATGGCTGCGGCCGGAGCCGGAAGCCCTCCACGGCTTCAGGAAGGCTCTTCGTAGAACCGACCGCGACTAGCGCCGCAGGACAGGCTTGAGGAAGGGATCGAGATCGGCGCGGGAATAGAAGGCCTTGCGGCCAACCGCCTCGATCTTCATCGCGTAAATAACCGGCAGGTCATCGCTGCGGGATGAGTAGGTCGAGATGATGCCGTAGCCCCGAATCGGCTGGCCCTCCTTGTCGCGGNTCTTGGAGTTGTAGCTGTAGCATACGTAGCGCAGTCTCGATTCCCCGAGCGTTTCCTTCTCATCGATTCCAACCTTAAAATCATCGCGCAGCCCCTCGATCAGCGAGAGGTGCGAGTAAACGTCCTCNAGAGCCACGGGNTCCTGCTCCCCCGTCTTNGGAGAAAAACGCAGCACCCACGCATCCTCGCGCGGNTCCGCCACGCCGGAATAATAGAAGGTTGCCGTGTCCCACTCGATCTCCACCCGCTGCAGGGTATAGAGCTTCCCATCGATGGTATAGCCAGCCGCCTGGGCTGCGTAGCCGATGACCTCCTGGTTGTTCACGAAGGCCCGGTCAGGCGAGGTGAGAACATTGCAGCCGCAAGCCAGCAGCAGCGCCNCCGAAACAGGAATGAGCNTGGCAGNCTNGAACATCACTCAGGCACCGCTCCCTCCNGCCGCGNATCGGNANCTTNCGCCGGCGCNGGCTCNTCCTTCTCCTTCTCGGAGCCCTCNTCATCTTTNTTCTNCCCGCCNTCTNCNCTGGGAGCNTTCAGCCGGGCGAGCATCNTNGCCCGGGAGGCCTCGAGCCGCGCCATCGCGGAGGCNCNGTCATCNCCCGNCTTCGCCTCNCGNCCCTGCAGTTCCGCGTTCTGAATAATATTCCGCATATAGCCAACCTCCTGGATTCCCAGGAAGAGATCCTTGATGCTGGCGGCGATCGAGGGATCGTGAAGCAACTGTCCGACCGAGCCCTCCCCCCTCTCGAGCATTCCGAGCACCAGCGAAAGCGAATCGGAGCCCGCCTCCAGCTTCACCAGCACATTGTCAAGCCGCTCACCAAGCCTCTCGTCAAAGAAGAGACGGGTCACCACGGAGCTCTTGTCGTCCGAAGCGCTCAGGGCGCTCTCGAGCTTGACCACAATCTCCGCCGTGCCGGCAATCGCCCGGGCCAGATCTCTCTCGTACTCTTCGGAGAAAAGCAGCTTGCCGAGCACTCCCTTCTCTTGCGTCACAGCATCCGAGAAGGTGCCCATGTCGGTAGCCACCTGGTCAAGCTTGACCGACAGGGTCGCAAGAGATTTCAGGAAGGCGTTAAGGTTATCGTAGAGCTCGGGCTCGCGCAGGAGCTTGCCGACGGTACCCTCTCCGCTCTCAATCGCCCTGAGAACCACCACCAGTTCCCGGAGAACATCGCCGGCCGTGCCGGTAAACTCCGCGCCGACAAACCCTTCGAGAGGAGAGCTCTGCAAATACCTGATCTGATTGTTAACCGGCAGCCCTAGGCTGTCAGAGGTTCCCATGGAGATATGCACGGAGACATCTCCCAGCAAGCCATCGCTCTGCAGAGAGACCGAAGAATCTTCCCTGATCCTGCGACTGACCTTCTCGGCGACTGAGACGGTGACCTTGACCGAATTGATACTGAGATCATCGACAAAATCGATCTCCTCGACCTTCCCGACAGGAACCCCGGAGAGATAGACCCTGGATCCATCCTTGAGCCGACTCGTCGACGGACACATGAAATGATACTGGACCTGCTTCTGGAAAATCCCATTTCCCGAGCCAACCCAGAAGAGGGCTATGATGACGACCACCGTAGCCACGAACATGACGAAACCTACGTTGATGCTGCTCGTTTTGGTTGCCCTGTCCATACTTAGCTCCCTTTCCCACTGGAGATCGTCCCGGAGGCGCCCGGGCCCGCCTGGGAATCGGTTGTCGGGTTGACTGAAATATCTCTCAGGAAGCCCCTCACCTCCTGGTTGTCGCTCGCAAAGAGCTCATCTGGAGTGCCATCGGCGAGGATCTTTCCCCCGGAGAGATAGCACCACCTGTCCGCGACCTTTCTGGCGCAAGCCAGGTCATGGGTCACGACGAGCGAGGTCGACTTCACCCTCTGGTCGATATCGTGAATCATAGACGAGATCTTCCGGCTGGTCAGCGGGTCCAGGCCCGTGGTGGGCTCGTCATAGAGAATTAATTCGGGATCGGCGGCCAGCGTTCGCGCAAGAGCTACCCGCTTGCGCATTCCTCCGGAAAGCTCCGAGGGAAACTTGTCCTCGGCTCCGGCGAGGTTGACCCATTCAAGGCGTTCCCGGACCACGGCGCTGATAGCTTCTTCATCTGTTACGCCGTTTTCGACAAGAGGAAAGGCCAGGTTTTCGTAAACCGTCATGGAGTCAAAGAGAGCCCCTGACTGGAAGACCATCCCCATCTTCCGACGCAGGGAGTTCAGCTCAACCTCCTCGAGCTCGGCTATCGGGCGCCCCCAGAGCGAGACCTCGCCCTCGTCCGGATCCAGAAGTCCGATGATGACCTTCAGCAGGACACTCTTGCCGGTTCCGCTCTGTCCCAGGATAGCGACGTTCTCCCCCTGCGAGAGGGTGAAATCAAGGCCGTCCATCACCTTGAGCGGACCGAAGCTCTTGTGCAGGCCTTTNACCTCTACCAGGATTTTTGATTCGGACATCAGNTCANCCTATCAACATGAAAAACTTGGTCAGGATCAGGTCCGCCACCAGCACCACCAGCACGGAGTTGACCATCGAACGAGTCGTCGCCTCTCCCACGCCCTCGGTGGTCCTGGGTGTGCTGAAACCGCTATAGGTAGCTATCAGGCCAATCAGCAAGCCGAAGATGGCTCCCTTGCTCAGGCAGCCCAGGACATCAATGGGCGTGACCGCGGCGAGTGCCTTGTCCAGGTAGACCGAGGNCGGNACTCCCGTCTCCGAATAGGCCAACAGGTATCCGCCGGTAATTCCCACCAGGCAGGAGATCGCCGTCAGGGCAGGCAGCATGACGGTCATGGCCATCACCCGAGGAAGCGCCAGCTTGGCGACCGGATCGAGGCCAAAGGCCCTGTAAGCATCAACCTGTTCAGTAACAACCATGGAACCGATCTCCGCCGCCACGCCGGTACCGACACGGCCGGCAAACATGATCGCCGCAAAGACAGGACCGATCTCCCGTACAAAGGCGGCTCCGACTATCGTCGCAACCTGGCCCTCTGCTCCGAAACGCGCAAGCAGCGAGCTGGTCTGTAATACGAGAACGAGACCGATGAAGAGGGCGCATAGGTCCACGACACTGAGTGAACCGACTCCGACTCGATACATCTGCCTGATCAGCTCACCGAATCTCACCCGCTTCCTGGAGATCCGGGTGAAAACTGAACCGGAAAAAATTCCGAAGTCCCCGACCGAGGTCAAAAATATCTTCATAACTCCCCGATTTTAATGCACCACCCGTATCGAATGGAACGACTTGAGAGCCTCCTTAAGTACCGATATTACTTCTCCTGAAACCGAATAAGAGGCCACATCGGCCCGAAAAATGAGGTGGGCGTATGGAAACACTTACAGAATAAACATTTATGTCGCTGTGGTCCCCGCAGGGCTCACAAGTTATATTAACCTCGATTATGGCACTTGCAGCGAAATCATACTCGTACGCTCAACAAGTCACGAAGCGCGAGGCGACCAACTTCTACTACGCCTTCCGCCTGCTTCCGCCATCGCGGAGAAACGCGATCTACGCAGTCTACACCTTCAGCAGACGGGCCGACGATGCGGTCGACTCAGTCGAGGAGCTGCAGGCCACCCCGGAGGAGGCTGAGGCGAAGCTCGAACAATTACGGGCACTTCTGCGGGGGGAGGCTCCGAGTGACCCCCTTGCTCCCGCCATCGAGGACACGATCGAACGATTCGGTGTTCCCCTCGAACATTTTGAAGAGCTGATCAGGGGCATGGAGATGGATCTCCACAACCAACGCTACCAGACCTTCGAAGAGCTCTACAGGTACTGCTACCGCGCGGCAGCCGCCGTTGGCCTGCTCTGCATCGAGATCTTCGGCTACCAGGGCGACCCGAGCGAACACGCCGAGGCTCTCGGGATCGCGATGCAGCTGACCAATATCCTGCGCGATATCAGCGAGGACATGACCCGTGGACGCATCTACCTGCCGCTCGAAGATCTCGACCGCTTCGGCTACAGCCCCGAGGAGCTGGAGAGAAACGAGCTGAACCCCGCCTTCAAGAGCATGATGAAGTTCCAGGTTGAAAGAGCCCGGAGCTACTTCGATAAAGCCGAGCCTCTCTTCCCTCTCATCGATGCGGAGACCCGCTACTGCCCGGTCCTGCTGAAGAGACTGTACACCAAGATTCTCGACAAGATCGAAAACCAGGATTACGACATCTTCAGCCGCCGCCCATCCATCTCGAGATTTCAGAAGTTCGGAATGCTCCTGGCCGCCGGGAGGGAGGCCCGCAAAGCCCGGCGCGCTCGGCCAGGAAAATGAACCGATCAGCTGGCTGAGATTTTCTCCCAGCTCACCATGAACGAGGTCACGAAGCTCGCCAGGCGAACGACCACAAAGACCAGGGCGTTCTTCCTGTGGAGGCCTCGCCCCTCCCCGGTACGATAGAGGCGCCGGCCGGTGCGGATCGCGATGATGTAACAGACGATCGAGATCACCGAAACCAGGATGTGAAAATTGAGCAGCGAGAAGAGGTTGTCGTAAAACGACCTCAGCCCCTGCTCAACAGCCCCCTGGCTTTCGTTGTGGGTGACCCTGGCGGCAACCTCTACGAGGATGACGTTGAGGAGATCAACAACGAAGCAGGTGGTCATCACCTTCATGTGGACAGCCGGCTCGCGCCGCCTGGAGATTCCATAGCAA
>PAOC01000126.1 GCA_002708465.1 Planctomycetota bacterium | reverse complement strand
GGGGCTGGTAGGGTTCTTCAACGCAAAAAGCGTAGCTGCACTTCCTTCGGGCAACCATGTGGGATTTTTTATAGATAGGAGTCAGGCATGAGGGTTGGATACCATCTTTTGCTTTTTTCTCTTCTGATTTTTGCGTTCCTCTTCTGCTCAACGGCCTCTTTCCTTGAGGCTCAGGACCGAACAACGGAGGGCTTCGGCTTTCAACAGTTCGCCCCATCAACCAGGTATCGCCTTGCGCCTCCCGGCCCGAAAGTGCTGGCCCGGAGCCCATCACTCACCTTGACGACCCTTACCGCTAAGCAGCGCAAGGTCTTTCTCGCTATGGAGGAAGGGAGAGGAGATGGCGGCGGCGCGGACGTGTCTGAGCTTTTCGCCGTGCAATTCTATTATTCGGGCTCCGCCTGCGAAGATGCCGAGGCGGTACTCTTCAGAGAGGATTGCGGCGGCGAGCCCTGCAATGTCATCGGTCTGCGCTGGACTGAGACCAGTCCTGCGAATTCCGAGGGTGTCCTGGTGTTCGTAGATGATGAACAATTCGGCGATCCAATAGCAGGTATCCTCCAGGATATACTCGATGATGGAGCGGGGCCCGACATCAACGGTCTCAACCTGGTAGGCCTTGAGCCTGGCGAACATGTCATCCGGATCGAGGAACTCAACAACGGCACTCTTGAGGAGCTCACTTTTACAGTCTATGACGCGCCTCCTTTTCCCGACAACCCTGTCGACATCAACAACATTCAATGCACCCAGCGTGAGATCGGTGAGGACGGTAACTGCGAACTGGTCGTAACCTTCGGAGCCAACGCAGGCGCTTCGACCTACCTGGTATTTATCAACGATGCCATGGTCGCCGAGACCCTTCCTCCCGGCATCATTTTCGGAGGTGTAGAATCGGGAGAATACTGCATCAACCTGCAGGGGTCCTGGACACCACCTGATGCCGCCGGCAACATTTTCTATCTCGGCTGCACGACCGAGGGTCCTTGCTGCGTTCTAACCTGCGCTGACCAATGCAACCCCGTCGCAGCCCTCGATGTGTGCCAGAGCAACTATGGCGGAGCCGCCGGACTTGGAGAGCTCCGCGCCAACTGGGCCGGCATGGAAGCCACCTACGCTGTAGGCATCAACATCCGGATAAATGATGTGATTCTCCCGCCGGCGCCGGTCACCTTGCCATTCGATGAGGCCCGGGGCGACGTCACGGGCGTAAGCATCACGGGTTTTCCGATGGGCGCCTTTTCAATCGGAATACAGGGTGTCTGCGCGGATCCGGATGGGGCCAGCGAATTCACCGAACTTGCGATCACCGTTCTTCCAGAGTCGCCCTACACCAACCCGATCGCAGGAGAGGCTACGTGTTCTTTCGATCCTGCAGATGGAGGAAGGACCACCGCCAATTGGACCAATGATGTCCCCTACTACTCCCTTGACGTCTACCTGCTTCCGGCAGGAGAACTGGAGCCTGTCTACGTCCAGAGCATCACGGGACAAAGGGTCGAGGAGGCGACAATCGAAGGGACGGCCGCCGGAGACCGGGTGGTCCTCCAGTTCTTCAGCTATATGGAAAACGGCTGCTACGGCTCAGAAAGAATCCTCTGCACCGAGGCGGTCGACTCCGATGAAGACGGCGTACTCGACAATCTGGATAACTGCCCGGAGGCTCCGAACTCCGCCCAGGAAGACGGAGATGACGATGGAATCGGCGACGAATGCGACAATTGCATCGCCGCCGCCAACCCCGACCAGGCAGATGCAGATGAAGACGGGCTGGGTGATGTCTGCGACACGGGAGGGCCTGTCGGCCCGATTTACTTTGTCCGCTCCATTTGCAGAAACGGAAATACCAATCCGCAGCTTTCCGATGCCGTCTACCTGCTGAATTTCCTTTTTACCGGCGGCGAGGTTCCGAACTGTTTGGCCGCCTGTGATACAGATGGAGATGGGCGCGCAATGCTGACCGATTCGGTCCAGCTGTTACAGTTCCTCTTCCTCGGAGGAATACCTCCAGTAAACTGGGATGGACCGAATCCAACCTGCGAAACCTTTGAGCCGGGAATACCCAGCTTTGGCCTCGGCTGCGAAGAGGGCAATCCTTCCTGTTCCCAGCCAGGCAGGGGCAATTAGACAGTTCCGCTTATCTCTGATGAACAAAAACCCGGCCCGGGGAGCAGCTCTCCGGGGCGGGTTTTTTCATCAACCCGCCAACCACATCACCCTTGCCCCTCCCAGAAAAGTTCGGCCTTGAGAACCTGCCCGACGAGGGGAACTGCGGTCTCGAGTTCCTGGTCAAGAATCACCGCCTGAGCCTGCACCCCGGGAGGAAGAAGCTCCGGGACGAGAGGCTCGCACGCCGGGCTCTCTCCTAGCCGGGACCGAGGCCAGGCGAGGACGAGGCCTCCCCTCGGCGCAGGCCCCTTGAATCTCACCCTTCGACTGGAAACCCGGGCGAGTCCGATTCCCGGCCAGATTTCTACCCCGGGCAGGCTTCGCGAGAGAAGGGAAACCAATCCGGGAACTGTAACGGCCCCTCCTCCTGAGACGCCTGTCAGCATGGAAGCCTCAGCGAGGAGCTCCCGATAGCGCTCATCTCCCCTTCCTTCGCCGCGAAGCAACGTCCCCAGCTCATCGACCAGGCTCTGTGCGGTCCGCAGGCAAAGCTCGAGGGGCTCTCCGCCGGCCCGATGGTACGCGGGAGAGAGGTGCTCCCTCAATTGCAGGCGTCCGGTCTCCAGCCGTTGAATCATCGGATGCCCTCCTCCATCACAACGGCCGACCTCTCGCCCAGGCGCATCTCAATGGTAACCGAGTCCAGCACGGGAAGACCGATTGGAAGCTCCAGGGAGGCTCCGTCGGCGAGGGTTGAGTCAATCCTCAAGGCCCATTCGGCGGTGACAGCCGCGCAGGAAACCGCAGCCGCAGCCCGGGCCTGGAAATCGCCAGCCGAGAGCTCCGTAACCAGCGCGGCTCCGTCACCGGAGGCTCCCCCGGTCAGCGGATCGAGATCTTTCTCAAGAACTTCCGACAGCGAAGCCGCCAGTTCATCCTTCTGCCCACGAGGCCATTCTCCGCCGGACAGGCCCAGGGTCAGGGTGAAGGGAAGTCTGAGCGGCTCAACAACATGAACGATTGTACCCAGAGGCGCCCGTTGCTGCAGACAGTGTTCGAGCTTCCTGAGACGCTGGGCATCGGAATGTTCGCAGCCCGCTCCCCAGACGACAACCCAGACCTCGGCAGGACGAAGCGGATGGGGTACCACCTCGATACGGGAAAGCCCGGGGTCGAGGGCCCGCAGCAGATCCCGATAATCGGCTCCGCTCACCACCGCGGGACCGATCGAGTTCTCCGCCGCAAGGCGACGCTGGAAACCTGCCGCAGATTCAGCCCCGCAACCTCCCAGGATCGCAACCGGGTGGGAAATGCTTTCGAGACCAGCCGCTTCGTATTCAAGCACATCGAGGCGGCCGGCGGTATTCGCTCCAGCCCGGCCGATGCCGGCTCGCAGACCCTCGATCCTGGCCTTCACCGGCCCCTGGAGCTCTTCACCGACCACGACCTCGACGCAGCCATCGGCTCGCCTTCGCAGGCGGAAGCGGCCCGGCTCCGGAACACCGGAGCCGGACTGCGCCCGCAGCGTCTTCCATGCCGCTCGACCTCCACTGGAAGGAAGTGAAAGGCAGAGGCTCGTGAAGGGCTCAAAATCACCGTCCGGATGAGGCGGCAGCATCGCCGCCGACTCGCTGAAATGAAGCATCGCCGGCTGCTGGCCGACCGCATGTCCCTCGATAACCTCAACCCCGCAGGGCACCAGGCCTTCAACGAAAACCGGCGCCTGGTACAATCCTCCCGCCCAGCCTGCCCGTACCCAGTAGAGCTCACGGCCGAAGAGCCGTCGGCGCTGCCACGCTCCCTGCCCTTCCCAGGAGATGGTTCCGCTGCGAGTAAATGCCTCCGTCCCATCAGCCACCGCCAGCTGGCGGAAAGAATCCTCTGCTGAAAATTCCCACTCCAGCCGAGGCTGCTCTGCCGCCGACCCGGACGTCCCTCCCGCCGCCTGCCAGTAGAGGCTGGCGGCTTCCGGACGATCCCAGCCGAGGTAGACCGCCGGCCGGGAATGGCTGGCCAGGCCGGCAAGCTCGATCCCTCCATCCGGGATGAACGAGTGGTCCTGCCAGGAGTTTCCCGAACGCAGAAAGATCCGTTCCGGAGGCCTCCCCAGCGCTCTCTTCTGTTTCGATTTCCTGTCCCTTCTCAATGAACAGACAAGCGTCGGTGCCGCCATCGAAACCGAAGTCCCTGCCGGCAAGCGCAGACGGATCCAGGGCGCCTCGAATCCTTCGAGCTCACGGCTGGTCATGTCGGGAAGAGGGCCGTGAACGCGCATCCGGACCAGTGGGTCGCCGGCGAGATTGACGGTCTGGCTGAAATCGACCGGCAACAGGCGCCAGCCAGTTCCGCTTGAATATTCCCACTCACCATCGAGAAGAGCCCCGGGCGCGCCGGGCCATTCAAGCACGAGCTCGGCGCTGTAGCGCCGAATCTCGTCCCACTCGGCATCGCCGAGATACAGATGGTGATTCAACCTGTCGGAACCAAAAATCCTGGCCGGCGCACGGTCCTCTCCATCGACTGGAAGGAGCCTGGTCTCCTCGCCCTCGAGCACCACGGCATACTCCAGATTGGCGGGACTGAGCCATGCATCCGCGACAGTCTCGAAGAAGACCCGACTCTCCCCTGCGTCCGTCCGGGAGGCCGTCACCGCTGTTCCCGCTGGAATTCTGCTCGCCGTGGGCAGGTCGCTCGCGGCGTGAAGGCGTATGGCCGATGTCGCGGGGCGAGACCACAGCGGTTCATGCCCCAGCTCGGCGAGGAGGCGAGGCAGGAGTCTCTCAGAGCTGTCATCCAGTTCACCCTGCAGCTCGCCAAGCACCATCGCAAAGCTCTCCAGCAGGGCTCTCACCGGGTCATCAGCTCCCCGCTGGCTCCAGTCCTGGAACCGGCTCGCGGCCTCCCTATCGAGACGATCAAGGGCTTCCAGCTCCCTGGCTGTCTTCCGGTCCGAAACGTCCGCTGCTTTCCTGTCGCTCATCATCTTCCTTCCACCGTGTCCCGCTCCGCGCTCCTTTGAAAACTGATTTCCATCCCGGAAAACCTGCCCGTCAGCCTCAGGATGATCTGCTCTTGCTCTACCGACAGCAGCAATACCCGGCGAACGCCGGCCCAGGGAGCCCAGTCGTGAAGAGCCTCCTCGATCAGAACCTCGGCGAGCCGGCGCTCATGCTCTGTCTCGATTGCCGGCAGCTCGTGGACCCTGCAGCCGAAGGAGGGAAGCAGAGCCCTCTCGCCGGGACGCACCTCGAGAATAAGCCTCAGTCGCTCTTCTATCGCCGTAGCGGACGCGAGAGGACCGCCACAATTCTCGAAAAACTTGTCTGTCGCCGAGGCCCGGGCCACCATCTTTATTCTTCGCTCCATAATTCGAGATCGACGCTGGTCTCCAGATAATCCACCCGGGTCCGGTAGCCGAGCTNGTCCCAGCNATGGCGNGCCCGGGCAACCCGGTAGCGGCCGTCGANCGGATCGCCCATGCCCNCGANATCAAACTCCTGGAGCGGCCGCCAGCCGGGGTCTCCCNGGACCTCGAANTNTCCGCCCCGGCCGANACCGGAGAGCTCACGAAAGCGGAATTCAAGCAATCTCTCATCGCGTCTGAGAACTCCTCTCGCGGCCGGGAGGCCGGAGATCTCCTCGCATCGCGGAAGCTTTGAGGAGAAGAAGAGCTCTCCAGGCAGAAGCGCGAGCTCAAATCCAATCTTCCGGGCCCGCTCACGCAGGAAATCCAGCCGGTCTCCTCGGCGGACAACGCGTTCAAAAACCTCTTCGGTAGGCTCCACCAGAGCGCGCAGGCCAAGCTCGGAGGCGATGGCCTCGGCAAGCTCGGAATCGGAATGCTGGTAGTAGGTGTGCGGGTCCGGAGACTCGCCGACCTGCAGATGATCAGCGCGGGCCGTCAGGAAGAGCGCCGTTCCTCCGCGGTCCCACTTCAATCCACTCGCCTGGAGACTTCCACGGAAAAGCGCCCCGCAGGGATGCCCGAGCGTGAGCTCCACACCCGCGCTGCAGGCATCCAGGGCTNCCGACGGGCCGCCCTGGACCTCGTCGGCGCTGAAGCTCAGCTCCAGCCGGTCCGAACCATCCGCCGTCAACAGCAGCTCGCAGGAAAGAAGCGCCGCGCCTGCCGGCAGAACGGAGCATACCGGCGGGGCCAGGAGCTCGCGGGCCGGGGCTCGCAATCCTGAAGACGTAGCCGGAACCAGTTCGGTGATTTCAATCATGGAATCCAAATGGGCTGCTCGCCCGTCAACCTCTCATCTGAAGCCGTATAAATCCCCGCACCGGGGTTCCATCGGGATCGAAGCGCACCCACTCTTCATCAAGGCGTTCGATATAGCCGGTAAACCGAAAGGGGCCCCAGAGAAAAACAATCTTCGGCGGCGGTCCGCCTGGAGAGTCCGGGTCCATCCAGCCCTCCAGCTTCTGGGCAATCTCACGCAGGTTTCGTTCCCTTGGCGCCCGCCTTGTTGAGTCGAGAAAGAGCCTGGTTGAAAACTGCCCTTCGCAGGAGGCGCCGGTCCCTCCCGGAGCGCCGGCGGCGACAAGCTCTCGATGTTTGGAAACCGAGTACTTGTTGGGATTCCAATCCACCGTGACAGTCTCCAGGCTATCGAGATGCGTCAGCTCCGCCTTGACCAATTCGTTCAGGTTCTCTTGCATTCTAATCCCTCGTAAGCGATCTCGAGCTTCTCCAGGGCGATCTCAGGGTTGCGCGCATCCAGCGGCGGCCCCTCCCAGCCGACGGCGAGCGCACCGCTGAAGTTCCATCGCATGCTCTCGTTTCCATCCTCATCCAGCAATACGACCGCCCCACCGCGAGGCTGGGCGCTCTCGTACCAGCTCCAGAGCTCGGCATCGAAGGTCAGGCCCCGTTCGAGAACCAGCCGACCGGTTCCGGGGCCGTCCTCGAAGAGCTCAACTCGATTGGAACCTCCCTCCCGGTACTCCAGCACCTCGCGCCGGCTCTGGAGCCCCGAGCAGCTGACAAAGCCCGCGGCCGAAACACCCTCGAGCTCTAGATCAAAGCGATCCCCTCGCAGCAATTCCTTGAGCAGCACCCTCATTGGTCGACCTCCTCGAGCTGAATTCTCTCCAGCTTCTCGACAACAAGCTCGAGGGTCTCAACGCTGAGCTCGGCGCCGGAGGACTCGAGCTCAGGCCCCTCGTAGCGGCAGGGCCAGGCTCCGTAAAAATTCCAGCGGGCCTTTTCCCTCATCGCCGCATCCAGGAGCACGATCGAGCCGCTGCGAAGATCCTCCTCACCCTCCTCAACACGTCTTCTCCACAGGTAGAGCGCCGCCGAAGAGGTGACCCCCCGGCTCAGAAGGATATTACCGTAAACAGGACGACCGGGAATCTTCATGGGAGCGGACTGGTTGCCGACCCTGTATTCGAGAATCTCTGAGCGGGAGACAAGCCCGCTCACATCGCGAAACCCTCCGGCCACCGCCGGACCGGCCTCTTCGAGTCCATCAATTTCAACCAGGAAATTGCAGTTGGGCGTCAACGGAAAGGAAGGCCTCGACTGCATATCATCGGTCCGAGTTCTGATCATCAGGCCACCGTCCCCTCCAGCTCTATATTGCTCCTGGAGGGGTTGATCACCCGCTCCACCGAAACTCCCGCCCCGGGATCAAGGCTCGTCCTCACCTCGACAGAGAGCCTGCGCTCAGGAACGTCTCTCCCTGCGAGCTTGCTTCCCTGCAGCTTCACCTCCAGCTCAAAGCCGTTTCTGAATGGCAGGAACCCATCGATGACGAGACTGTGCAGAAAGGCTCTGAGCTCGCGCTCGAGACGCCTGGCCATGGCCTTGGACGCAAGCTCGAAGACAGCCCAGCGAGACCCGTCATCAAGCGACCGATAGAGCCCCTGCCACCTGCGCCAGGATGTCAGGGAACGGAGCGCGGATCGGGAGAAGAGCCTGTTCTCCTCCATGCCGGCGACGGCGCAAAGGCCGAGCCCTGGACGTTCAATCGAGGTGGGAGTCCGCAGCGGAAAAAAATCTCTAGCGCATAGCTGTCCGGCGAGGGCGGCGGCTCCCTGGCCATCAACCGAGCCTCCTCTCAGCAGGGCAAGGTTGGGAAGCGGCCTCAACAGGCCGGCGTCCTCCCGGTCGGAGGAAATCTCGCAGCAGAGAAGAACCTGCGGATGCCGCAGGGCGAACCTCTCCAGCAAGGGGATCGCCGCGGAGCTGGCAGATGGCAGCACCAGGGTGCCCGCCTCCCCACTCCCGGCCAGTTCATAGAGCCCCGTACGCTTCCCTGGACCTCCATCCTCCCCCATGATCCTGTCCATGGCTTCAAGCTCCAGGGCGCCTTCCCCCAACCCCGAGACGATCTCGAGCAGGTAGTCCGCCCCGCCGTTACCGGTAAACTCTCTCACCACCGAGTCCGCCGGAGAACCTTCACCCTGCCCCAGCGAATCGTCAACTACCACCAGCGCTGTCTTGCCGCAGCCGACCCAGCCCGGGGAAAACATTTCTGAAGATGGCATCAATTCACTTCCTCTCTTTCTCCAGGACCTGCTCGAGGCTGATCTCTCTCTCGACAACCCTCTCAACCTCCTCGCCCGGGCGCGCTACCGCCGGGAGGGTGACCTTGAAGCTGACCCCAAGGTGATGCCTGCTGAATCCCAGCTCCTGCCAGAGCCCGGCGTCCTCAACAAGCTCGAGCGGCAGCTCACCAAGCTCGATGGAAAGCTCCTTCGCAAGGCAGGCCTCCATGTCCTCCACCGACAGCAGGGCGTTGGAATGCAGGAACTCTACCGCGGCGGCGATCGCGCCCAGCTCTTCCTGGGAAGTCGCCTCGATGACCATGAAGACAAAGCGCAGCTCCAGCCAGAGAGCGCTCCTGCTCACCCTGCCGGGTAGAGCCGGGTCAGCCGCAGACTGAATCCGAACCCCCGCCTCACGATAGGTGGAGGAGGGAATGATCCGGTGCAGGTAGAGGGCGGCCCGGGGGCCCTGGCCGGATTCGGCCTTGGGGATGTCGACAGGATGCGCGAGAAAAACCGGGATCAGCGGCTCTCCGGACCCATCCTGGATGGCTTCCTCCAGGCGGAGCGCCAGGTAGCGGCTGAGCTCGTAAAAGTCACCCGGTCTCATCGGCTCCCCTCCCCCGCTCCTTGAGCGCCTCCCGGGCAATCCCCGGAAAATGGATCTATAAATCGTGGCAGCAAGTTCTTCATGAATACCCGTCCCGTCAATTCCTCTCAGTTGGCTTCCATGTATTCCTCAACCAGNTCGTTCACAGAGGTATAGGAGAACCCTGCGGCGCGGGCACGAGCGTTGACGCGGCCCGGCTCATCGGTGACAGCCTTCCGAATAGGTATGTATTCGTCCCTGAGGNGCTGAACGCCAAGAAGCTCAACGACAGCTCCTCGCTCCNCCTCGGCGANTTTCCGGACGCTCACCATGCCATGGAGGCCGTTTCGAAAAAGCACCGCTCCGCCGGGAGTCTCGACACGAAACTCNGTTCCGGCTCGNCCTCCGCGAGTCNATTCACAGCCGCNNGCNTCGAAGGCCCGTCCGAGGCTCCTGAAAAAGCGCCCGAGAGCCTCGGAGTGCTCCCTGGGAGTCCCCGGCTCGACAGCCGAATGGCTCATGCCCGTGGGAGCGGAAAACGCCTTCGCTACGGTTCGCCTGAGAAGATTCATTCTATTGTCCGTCCTGTCAANAACATCGTATTCCTGCCCCGTCAAGTCTGCGTCCCCGGAGCNGCACTGATNCGCAGGCGCGATTCCAGGTCATCCACGAGGGCTTCNTTCTCGAGCAACCTTCGCCTGACATCATCCGCGTATCGCTTCAACAGCANCAGCTCTCCTGAAAGGCGCAACCTCTCATCCTCCAGACCATCGAAACGACCNTCCTGGGCCTGGCGTTTATTCTCAGCGGAGGCGAGACGCCGCCCCAGGACATCGAGCTCGCGCTCGAGCCTCTCCGCTCTCTCCTCTCGCTCCAGTCCCAGGCGGGAAAGCTCGNTGCTGACCTCCTGGAATCTGCTCTCGAGCTCACCCAGGGACTCCGCCTGGGTGACGACAGTCTCACGCTGCCGTACGAGCTCTCCGTCAAGAAGCTCTCTGTCCCTCTCCGCCTCGCCGCAGCGCTCCTCCAGCTCCGCGCGGGAAGCCACTCCCTGTTCGAGCTCGACTGCGCGCTCCTGGANCTCGCTCTGGCTGGTCTCCAGCTCAGCGGCAAGCCTGGCGTTCAGCTCTTCGAGCTCATCAATTCGCTTCGCCAGGGGCTCCTGGAGTTCAGCGCTCTTATCCTCCAGGCGCCGTCGGTTATCCGCCTCCATGTTTTCAAGCTCGCCGCGGTAGACCTCTGCCTCCCGCGCCCTCTCCGCAGCCAGCGACTCCAGCTGTCTCTGAAGATCACGGACCTCGGCACGCAGAGCCTTCGACTCTTCACGTTGTTTTTCAACCTGGGCCTGGCTTGATGCAAGAAGACCCTTCTCCTCTTCGACCCCCTCAGCTCGCAAGGCGAGCCCTTTGCGAAGCTCATTCACCTCAGCTCGCAGGGAGCCTGTCTCTTCATTCTGCTCTTCAAGCCGACCCCGACTTGATTCAAGGAGGCTCTTCTCCTCCTCGGCCGCCTCCAATTTCAGGAGCAGTTCCTTGCGTCCCTCTGCTAATTCAGCCAGCTCAGCTTCCTTCGCCGCCANCGTCCTGCCCAGGTCTTCCCGCGCAGCCTCGCTCTCGCGACAGCTTTNTCCCAGGCTGCGNAGCTCAACCCGAGCCTGCTCGAGCTCTTCGGTAGAAACCCGGGCTCCAGCCGATTCCTGCTGGTGTCTCCGCGCCTCCTCCTCCTGTTCCCTGCGAGCCGAGTCAAGCTCTTCCTGCAGTGAGAGGATCCTGCCCGGGTCTGCCTTGTCCGAAGCCGCCTGGGCCGCCTCGATGTGCGCGATCTTTTTCCGGGCGGCCTTCAGCAGGATCGCGAGGCGAGTCCTGATCTCCAATGCGCTCTTGAGCTCCTCCTTCATTCGCTCCCGCTCAAGGAGCTCCTCTCCTATCGACTCCGACAGGCCAGCAGGATCCCCCAGCCTCCGCTCAAGCTCCCGGCGACGCGCCTCCTCAAAAGCCAGCTGCTCCTGTAATTCTTCGTTCTCCCGGGTCAACCTCGCCCTGGCTTTTTCGAGCTGGACCTTCCTGGCCTCGGCTGAGCGGGCTCGCTGGAGAAGGCGCGTATCAGTAGACAACCCCTCCTCTGAAGAATTTCCGGAGGCCTCATCCCCCTGGACCCCTCTCCCCCGGGAAATCACCGACAGGTGGGTCCTCCCGATCCTGAGGAGGTCGCCCTTCTTGAGATGGGCCCGCTCAACTGACTTATCGTTGAGATAGGTTCCTCGAGAGCTGCCGAGGTCTTCGATAACCACCTCGTCTCCCTCCCTCTGGAGACGAGCGTGGCTCGAGGAAACCGAGGCATCCCGCAACCGGAGCCCGCAATCACCACCGCTGCCGATATCCAGCGAATCCTGGAGCGGGAATACCCGTCCCCTGAATTCTCCATTCAATACCCGCAGCATGAAACCTTCAGAGACCTTCATGCGTCCTCTTCACTTCCGGCTCTTCACTTCCGGATCTTCACTTCAATTTTTACCGGCTCAGAACCGGCTGGGGATTCAGACAGATAGTGTAGCCCCTACACGCCTCTGATGAAAGATTGAAAGTCCTCCCGAAGCCCTTCAGAATCCGCCTTCCTGCGGTAAAACACAGGTTTGCCACGAAGGAAAAAAGCGGCTATAAGTCCCCTGTGCAACCGGAACAGAAGCTCACCGCCAGCTGCCCGAACTGCGGCCATCCCGTAGAAGAGCAACCCATCGATTGCTCGGTCTGCGGCTACTGCAGCGAGAGTGCCGGGGAATACTTCTGGCTCTATCTCGGGGGCCTGGCTCTGACCATCCTGGGCATCATCTCGGTAATAGCCGGAACTCTCGCAGAAGGCGCCGGACCGGGACATTGGAGCCTTGTTTCCGTCGGCTGGTTTCCTCTTGGAGACTGGGCTGCAGACTGGAACTGGTTCGCCTATATCCTGCTTGGAATCATGCTGACACTCNTNGGAATGGGCTTCACAAGACACTTCAGATCCTCACTTTTCTGGGGAATTGCTCTATTCAGCTGGCAAATTTTCTGCAGTGGGAAAAAACTGCTCTGGGACCAGGCGACAAACGAAAACATCCTCCTACCGATTTCAGCCCTGGTTCTTGAAGTTCTTTTGCTGCTGATGGTTATACGCCTTGGACTGGCCCTCTCCAGGACGCCGCAGCGGGATATCCTGCGCCTGCAAGCAGGGCCCAGAAATAATGAAAACTAGCAAAATCGTGCTCTGCAGGGCTTCTGAAGGCGTTTTTTGGTATTCGCGGGTTGACACCCTGACGGTTTTCCTGTATTCAGACTTCCCGTAATGTTGAACGGAAAGCCTTGAGAACGGTTTTCAGGGCAATTTAGCGGTTTTGGAGGTTCTCTGACCTAAACATCTCGCTCATCNCAGAAGAGTTACCCGGGTACCTTTCAGATCTGAATTGAGAGACTCGGAAGACTATTTTGGAGTTGCCGGGAAGCGAAATCAGGGGGCCAACAATCATTTCAGGAGGAAGTAAAGAGATGTTTGAAGAAGCTCCTGCAGCTCCAGCGGCTAGGGATACTCTGGTGGTCGGCAGTAAGGTAAAAGCCTACGTCAAGTCACAGGGAGCCATGTCCTCAGGCGCGCTCATCGGAGCCGTCAGTGACAAGGTCTACGCCCTTCTCGATGACGCCATCGGCCGCGCCAAGGCCAACAAGCGTTCGACGGTCAAGAATACTGATCTCTGATCGATCGCTATAGCGAGTTGAAAGAGCGAAGATGGACTTTTCCTCCGTCTTCGCTCTTTTTTTGTCCTCGCTCCTCCAGGTCCCTCTCTTCTCGCCCGAAGAGAAACCGGTACAATACCTTTTCATTTCCCTGAACCTTTCAGAACACTTCATGGAGCCGATCCGGCAGCCGTAATGATGCAAGACCAGACCCTCAGAATCCGGGTTCTCTTCTTCGCCATCGCAGGGGAGCTGGCTGGAGAAAGCTCAATAGAGCTCGAGCTCGACTCCCCCGCCACGGCCTCGGACGCCGAAGCAAAACTGAAAGAACGCTACGACTGGCTCGGCAAACGGCTCTCATCCTACAGGATCGCAGTCGATGAGGAATTCGCCGGGTCGGACACCCCCGTTCGGGACGGTTCCGAGCTGGCCATCATTCCACCGGTGAGCGGAGGTTGAGATGGCCGACAGGATCGTGAACGAGATGATTGACTGCAAGGCTGTCATCGACGAGGTGGTCAGCAACGACAGTGGAGCGGTTCTCACCTTTGCCGGAACGGTTCGAAATACCAATCTTGGCCGAGCGGTCAGCGCCATCGACTACCACGCCTACGAGTCGATGGCCGACAAAGAAATCGAGAAGCTCGAAAACGAACTGTCCGAGCGCTGGCCTGGAGTCCAAGCCAGGATCGTCCACCGAATCGGGAGGCTCGAGCTCGGAGAAACCAGCGTCTTCATAGCCGTGGGCGGAGCGCACCGGGAAGAATCTTTCGCCGCCCTGCGCCATGCGATCGACAGGCTGAAAGAAGAGGCTCCAGTCTGGAAGCGCGAGCAGTACGAAGACGGCAGCGAGGCGTGGCTGGAGGGCTCCTGAACCGCGCATCAGACCGGCAGCTTCACGCCGCACCTCTCAAGGTCTCTTCGCGCCGCCTCCGCCCAGCCCCGGTTGGCGGCGGGGCTGCGTGGACTGGGATGCAACACCTTCCCAATCTCGACCGGGAGATCCTCGAAGCATTCCCTGGCACGACCCTCGGCAAAGTTTCCTACACCGATCACTCGCCGGGGGCCAAGATACTCGACCGTATCTCTCAGAGCCCTGGTGCAGATTTCGAAGAGCTTCCCGCGCACCTCGGGAGGGCAGCGATCCGGGGTCAGGTTACGTCCCGATTCCTCCATGAAGATGAGAGGACAGAAATTCACGATGTAGAACTGCCTGAAGAAGCTTTCCGGTTTGCCGAAGGTTTCCTTGGCCCAGCTCCACAGGCGGGCGCCGCTGACCTCGCTACGGGCGCAATCAAATCCCTGGATCGGCCTCTTTGGATGCTCCAAGGGTGGCTTGTCAATCTTCTCCTCTATCCCAAGCCAGTCCCGCACATGGTGGACCTCTCCGAAAGGGACTCCTGTCTGGGCCATCCCGAAAGGCCCGCCGTTGATCCCCAGAAGTACAGACTCCACGCCCCTGCGCGCGAACCGGCGAATGTACTGCTCATGGGCTCTGCGGGCGTAGACCAGCGGATTGTAGACGCAGGCGATGGGATCTGAGAACCTCAGCGGCTCCAGCTCACGTACCAGCCGGCGGGTAATCCTGATAAGTTTCTCGGGCATCTTGTGCAATCTCCTCGGCGAACCGTACCCTACTCGGAAATCCTGTAGAGCCTGGATGCTGTCCGGATGAAGAGACTTCCGCGAGCCATGCCCGGCGTCGCCATGCACAGCTCATCGAGCTTGTTGACTCGCAGCAGCTCATGCTTTCTTCCAGCCTTGTAGACAAAACAGTCCCCGTCTTCGCTCAGGCAGAAAACCTTGTCTCCGTAGGCCCAGGGAGAGGAGGTGAAGGGCGTTCGCTCACGCTCTCTCACCCGTACCTTGCCATAGACCTCAGCTCCGGTCTTTGCATCGAAGCAGGCGAAAAAGCCGAAATCGTAGAGAACATAGAGCAGATCCTTGTACACCAGGGTCGAGGGATTGTAGGGAGCCGCCTTGGGCTGGCGCCAGGCAATGGACTTGTCGACCGCCCCCTTCTTCAGGTTGATCGTGCCCTTCCCTCCTGGGCGGATGGCGTAGATCGGCTTACGGCCATCGCCGACATAGCCGGAGGTAACGTAGAGAAGTCCATGAGCGGTGAAGGGCGTNGCGATGGTGATCGACGACATGTCAGCCACGAGCTCCCAGAGGAGCTCTCCATCGAGTCCGTAGGAGCGGGTCTTGCCGGTTCCCGGCGTGATGATCTCGGTGCGAAGAGNGTTCTTCCAGACGAAGGGGGTCGACCAGTTGCTCTTCTCATCCCGATCCTTGCGCCAGGAGGTCTTGCCGGTCTTCTTGTCGATGGCCTCGATGAAAGAGCTCTCCTCGTTGTCATTGAGGATGTAGATNGAATCGCCATNCAGAGCGGGAGAAGCGGCGCTGCCCCAATTGTAGCGCGTCCGGAAAGCCTTCGTCGTCCGCTTCCACTTCAGCCCCCCGTTGAGATCGTGCGCGAAGAGNCCCTGGTCGGCGAAATAGGTATAGACCAGCTCGCCATCGGTTACCTGGGTCTCGGGAGCGTAGTTGTTCTTGATGTGCCTCGGGGTAAGAGGCTTGCTCGCATCCGCCTCCCGCTCCCAGAGNTTTTTTCCGCTCTTGAAGCTGAAGCAATAGATCATCCAGCTATGACGATTGGGCGAGGGCGCGTTCCCGTTGCCTCCGAAATANAGCCCCTTCTTGACCGCCTTCTCCTTACCGGAGCTGACCGCAGAGGTCAGGAACACCTTGTCCCCCCAGATCACCGGCGAAGACCACCCCCGGCCGGGAACCGGAACGCTCCACTTCACGTTTTTTGTCTTNCTCCAGGTGGANGGCAGGGACTTTCCTTCAGCTACGCCCCGGGCTCCCGGCCCGCGGAATTGCGGCCAGTTGATCGTATCCTCAGCCTGCAGACCGCCCAGCGCCGTCACCAGCATTCCAAGCACAACCAGGTATCGCATCATCATTCGCTCCTTGGATAGATTTGGAGATTCACTATTTGCCACCTCAGGCTCCAGGGTCCTTCTCCTCTCCCCTCCTGCGGGAGAGACGCTTGACGACCGGNAAACGCCGTCCCGGCCCGAAGGCCTTCGAGGTAATTCGCAGGCCCGGCGCCGCCTGCAGTCTCTTGTATTCGTTCAGGTCCACCATCCTGAGAATCCCGGCGACAGTCTCCTCCTCNAAGCCGAGCTCGACAACCTCCCGAAGTCCACGNCCTTCTTCNACATAGGCCTCGAGAATCGCATCGAGAACNTCATAAGACGGCAGCGAGTCCGTGTCTTTCTGATCCGGCCGCANCTCGGCGGAGGGCGGCTTGTCGATAATCGCGNCCGGAATCACCTCGCCGTCACGATTGAGCCACTCGGAGATCNGGTAGACCAGGGTCTTCGGGACGTCGGATATCACCGCCAGGCCTCCGGACATATCGCCGTAGAGGGTGCAATANCCNACGGCAAGCTCCGACTTATTGCCCGTCGTCAGCANCAGGGCGTTGAGCTTATTCGATAGCGCCATCAGCAGGAGNCCCCGGATGCGCGCCTGGATGTTNTCCTCGGTCACNTCCTCCTCGAGNCCCTCGAAAACCGGGNCNAGGGTNTCCAGAACGGAAGAAAAGATCGNCTCGATNGGTATCTCCTCNAGANNGANCCCCAGGTTNTCAGCCANNTGCCNGGAGTCACTGACGCTTCCGCCCGATGAGTAGCGAGAGGGCATGGTGACGCCNATCACNTTTTCCGGACCGAGAGCCGCNGCGGCGACANCCGCGGTCAGGGCCGAGTCGATGCCGCCGCTGAGACCAAGGACCGCTTTCCTGAAGCCGCTCTTATGCAGGTAATCACGCGTCCCGAGCACCAGAGCCCCAAAGGCTTGCTCGAGATCCTCACCGCTGAAATCCTCTGCCCCGGCGGCAGCTGGAGCCGCGCCGGACTCCCCATCCCGCCCTGGGAGATCGAAAACCACAAAGTCCTCAGCGAAGGAGCNTGCCTGGGACAGAAGCTCCGATTCCGCGCCGAGGGCGATGCTGGTTCCGTCGAATACCAGGGAGGTGTTGCCGCCGACCAGGTTGCAATAGACCAGGTCGACCCCCCTTGAGCTTGCAATCTCCNCCAGCAGGCGCCGGCGAAAACGAGGCCGACCAAGGCTGAAGGGAGAGGCGGAAATCGCGATGACCAGATCGGCTCCGCCATCCACCACCCATTTCTCGACAGGATCGATGTCGTACATATTCTCCACGCAGAAACCGGGGCNGTTCCAGAGATCCTCGCAGATGGCAAGGGCCAGCTTCCTGCCCTTGAATTCGAAGACAGGGTGCTCCCGGGCCGGACAGAAATACCGCGCCTCATCGAAGACATCGTAGGTAGGCAGAAGGGTCTTGTGCTGGAACCCCAGGACCTCCCCGTCCTGGACAAGCGCCGCGCTATTGTAGATCGGCTTGCCCTCAGGACAGTCGGTACGAACGATTGTGCCAAGTACCATCGCCGTCCCCTGGCATGCCTGCACCGCCCGCTCGAAGGCATCCTGCACCTGGTCGATAAAATCCTCTCGCTCCAGCAGATCCTCCGCCGGGTAGCCCGGCAGGGTCTGCTCGGGAAATACGACCAGGTCGACACCCTCCTCCCTGGCGCGCTCGAGGGAGCTGAGAACCCTGGCGAGATTGCCTTCGCAATCCCCGACGATCGTATTGAGCTGGGCCAGGGCGATCTTCACGATTCAAATAGCCTCCTGTGAAGCCCTCGAACGACATCCGCCGCCTGGCCCTCGCCGACCAGGAAGCTGAGATTGATCCTGGTCGCTCCGAAGGAGATCAGCTCGACATTCACCTTCAATTCACCCAGCACATCGAAGACCTCGGAGGCGAACCCGATACGGTCCCTGATGTCTTCACCAACGACACTGATCTGCTCCCGGTCATGGTAGACATCCACCCTGCAGAATTCCTTGAGCTCGCCGATAGCGGAGTCGAGCTGCCCCCTCCCCTGGGTCGTAAATGCGATACTGACCTCGGAGGTGGCGATGATGTCGACCACGACCTCGAAGCGGCTGAACACATCAGCGACCCTGGCGAGGAATCCGTATTGGTCGAGCATGCGTGGAGCGACGANGTTCACTACGCTGACGTGNGATTTGCTGGTAATCGATTTCACCCCGCGGGCATCCTCTGCCAGGTCAGCCAGGATGAGCGTCCCGGGNAAATCCGGCCTGTGGGTGTTGAGGACGCGAATGGGTATATCCTGATCGACGGCGGGAATCATGGTGGCCGGGTGAATGACTCTCGCCCCGTAAAAGGCGAGCTCCGCGGCCTCCTCGAACGAGAGGGTCGCCAGGGGACGCGCATTCTCCACGATCCTCGGGTCAGCGGTCATGACCCCGTCTACGTCTGTCCAGATCTGGATTTCCTCGGAGCCGAGAGCCGCGCCGAAAATTGACGCGGTGTAGTCACTTCCCCCGCGGCCCAGGGTGGTGATGTTGCCCTCTTCATCGCGGGCGATGTAACCGGTGGCGACAACCACTCCGGCAAGAGAGCGGCAGGCCTCCTGGATTCTCGAGTTAACATCATCCAGGGGACGAGCCCTCTGGAAGCGGCCATCTGTTACCAGGCCCGCGTCGAAGGCATCGACCGCGCAGGATTCTATTCCCAGGGTCTGCAGGTGGCCCGCGACGAGCCGGGAAGACATCCTCTCGCCAAAAGAGACCAGGTGATCGAGCGCCTTGGGAGTGCACTCTCCGGCGGCGGCGAGCTCTCCAAGCAAGCNNTTCAGCTCCTCCAGCAGCCCATCTACAAGCTGGGCGTCGAGCTCCAGCTCCTCTATAATCGTACGATGAATCTCACAGAGGTTTGCGAAGGAGTCCTCCCAGGCCTGCTCCTCCAGACAGAGATCCCGTAGCTCGAACAACCGGTCGGTAACGCCGCCCACGGCTGAAACCACGACGAAGGGCTGCCTCTCGAGCCTCTCCTGGATGATGCAGCCCACCCGCCTGATCGCAGACGAGCTACCTACTGATGTACCGCCAAACTTCAGAACTATCACTGCGATTCAACCTCTCTGACATTCAATCGATTGCTCCCCTTGGTCTCCGAAGAGATAAAAGAAGCCCTCTTTCTATCCCGAGAAGCCCGGGTGTTGCAATCCCGGGGAATGAAAAACGAGCCGCTTCTCTGCCGCGAGCTACCGGGGGAAAAAATGGCAAGCTCATTCTCCCCGGCCAGGCAGCTCAGCTATCTCTACAGGTTCGCCTCCCTCGAGATGCAAGCCGTTGCTATTAAAGAATTTGCGCTGAATCATTGCAAGTGCGAGNGGGCGTGAATGGGCAAATGAATGNCAGGCCGTTCCAATTCGTCCGGCCTCGACGGAATCGGAATAGACAGGGACTCCCTCGCTCAGNTCCACATCGTTGGCGCTGAAAAGATGAAACAGCTTACGATTCGCATGTCCGTAGGTNCTCATCCGGGCGACGACCTCCTGCCCCACATAGCACTTATCGTAGCTGAGNCGATGTTCTTCATTCACCTCGACAGGAAAGAAATCACCATCGTAATCGCGCCCATAGCTTGCTCGACCGGTCTCGATACGCCAGGCCTCNGCGGCCTCCCAGCCAACGGGCTGGCCTCCGGCATCCGCGACAAGATCNCGCAGAACCCCCCATAGACCTACCAGCTCAGCGGCCGGTACCCAGAGCTCGTAGCTGCCGGATTCGTCGGCGCAGACGCAATCGATGCTCACCTCTCCAGGCTCGACTGAGGCAACCTGGAAAACAGCAGGAGCCGCGCTCCCCCCGGCCGCCTCCAGTACCGAGGCGGCCCGGGGGCCGCGCAGGGCCAGAACGGANAACTCGCTGGTCGCGTCACGCACCTCGATGTCGCTCAGGAAGGCGTACTTGCGCAGGCTCTCGAGGAGAATATCCCGGGTGGGCTCCGCGAGAATCGCNCGAAAATGCTCGTCCGACACGCGGTAGAGNGAGAAGGCNCCAAGTAGACGTCCCTTGGCAGACAAGATACAGGAGTTCTGCCCGACTCGATTTTCAAGGGANGGCGCAGGCGAGGAGACCACCTTGTCGAGCATGGCAGCGACATCCTCGCCCAGAAAATCAATCACTCCGCGATAGCTCTCATCAAAAAGCCCCACGGACTCACCGACCGCCGCGTATTCCACCGCGGCCCCCTGCCTGAAACTGCCGGGCAGTTCCAGGCCCCAGGCCGCGGTAAACGCTCCTGCATCCTCACGATGAACGTCGGTCAGGGCAGGTCCCGTCATGACGGACTGGCGGCATCCTCAAGCCGGCGATAGGCGGCGTTGCGAAGCTGGGGCGTAAAGCCCGCCTCGATGATGGCCTCGCGAAGCACATCGCCGGTCGCCTCGTTGTTGGCGCCGGCCGGCTTGATGACATTCTCCTCGATCATCACGGAACCCAGGTCGTTGGCGCCGCAGCGAAGCGCCGTCTTGCCGACCTCGATGCCCTGGGTCAGCCAGGAAACCTGGAGATTGTCGATATTATCCAGGTAGACACGGCTGAGGGCGAGCCAGCGAAGATATTCCTCGGCCTCCATGCGATCAGGATATTTTTTTCCAAGCGGCGTATTGTCCGGCTGGAAATTCCACAGGATAAAAGAAACGAATCCCCGTGTTCGATCCTGGAGCAGACGGATCTCCTCAAGGTGCTGGAGACGATGCGCAAGCTTCTCGCCATGGCCAAACATCATCGTCGCGGTCGTCGGCAGGCCCACCTCCTGGGCCGCCTCCATGATATCGAGCCACTCCCTGGAATTGACCTTTGAGCGCCGCTTGGAGCGCACCTCGTCGACGAGGATTTCCCCTCCCCCCCCGGGCATGGAGTCCATGCCGGACTCCTTGAGAATCGTCAGGATCTCACGGGCGCCGAGACCGGTAACCTCCTCCAGGCCGAGGATTTCGGTCGGAGAAAGACAATGGAGGTGAATTCCATAGCGACTCTTAAGCTCGCTGAAGAGCTTCGTATACCAGTCCAGCCCAAGCTCAGGATGAAGCCCGCCCTGGAAGAGGATTCCGCTGCCGCCGAGCTCGATTGTCTCCTCTACCTTCGAAAAGATTTC
>PAOC01000081.1 GCA_002708465.1 Planctomycetota bacterium | reverse complement strand
CATCTACGGAGTGTCCCTGAGCTCGCTGAACGCAAACTACAAGAAACGAATCCTCGGAGAAAAATACGAGCTTCTCGATGCCCTGGAGACCACCAGGAAGATCGTTCCCGAACTGCGCAAGAACTGCGATCTGGTCATCGCGATCTCCCATCTCAACATCACCAACAATGAGGAGATCCTGAAGAAGATCCCCGGAATCGATATCCTCCTCGATCCCTACTCTCGCTCCGGCAACAAGCCCGTCTGGGTAACCGAAGGCGAATACGTTGCCTGGCATGGCAAGACCCCGATGATACGCATCGATGGCCAGGGCTCACGGGTGGGGATCTGCGAGATGTACTTCCCCCAGACCGGAGATGTCGAGAAAGACTACGCCATCTATGACTATCCCCTCGAACCCCAGATCATCGACCATCCCGTTATAAGCCAGATCGCCAAGGGAAACCGTGCGGCGGCCAATAAGGATCCCCAGAAGCCGACCCTCTTCGAAGACCTGTTTCTCGGAGCTCCGACCTGCGGAGCTTGCCACGAAGAGCAGCAGAAGTTCTGGAAGAGCACGACTCACAGCAAGGCGTATGCGAGCCTCACGAAAACCGAAGACCACCTGAACTATGAATGCATAGAATGCCATACCCTCGGCTACGGCCTCAGCTACGTGGAGCCGGAAAAGGTCGGCGAATTCACGGAGGTGCAATGCGAGAATTGCCACGGCGTCAATGCCAAGCATGCCGAAGACCCCGCCCGCCAACGTCTCGGCCAGGTGAAGGAATCAACCTGCTGGGGCTGCCATAACCCNCAGATCCTGAACAAGCCGTTCNACCCGAAAAAGGTCAAGGAAAAGGTCTCCTGCCCGAAGATGNAGAGGTGAAATGAGAACCCTGATATCACGTTGCCNGCGCAAGATNATGCTGGTCCCCATCTGTCTCCTGCTTGGCGCCCTGGCGACCGTGCTCTCGGGAATCGCCGGCGAGAGAGAGACCGCGAANAAGTTCACCCTGGTCTACAACATCAACAACGCCGGCTACATCGATGTCTGTGGCTGNAAACACAAGGAGGTGCGCCAGGGNAGCATGACCCGCCGGGCCAGCTTCCTGAAGCAATTGAAGGCCACCGGCAGAAACCTCCTGCTNCTCGATGGAGGCAGCGCGTTCTTTCCCATCAACAAGCGACTGAAGCCCACCGAGGTCAAGGAGGCCGTCCGCAAGGCAGAGCTCATCACCGAGTCCTACAACAGGATTGGCTATTCGGCCCTGGCCATCGGCCCCTACGATCTCATCACTGGACTCGACAACCTGCTGAAGCTCGAGAAGAAAGCCCGCTTCCAGATGCTCTCGGCCAACTTCGTGGACAAGAATGGGAAGCTCCTTTTCAANCCCCACGCGGTCTTCGAGGCCGGAGGGGTCCGCGTGGGNGTCATCGGCCTGACCCTCGAAACCATCCCCNAACCGATCCTCGAAAAACGCGCCCCGGGCTGCAAGATCCTTGACCCCTTCACCGCTGCNGTAAAATCCTACGAGNCCCTGCGGCCAAAAACCGACATCATCATAGCTCTCTCCCATCTCAGGGAAGATACGAACTTCAGCCTGATCGANAAACTGAAAGGTCTCGAGATCATCATTGATCCCTACATCCAGCAGGGAAGNCACAAGACCTGGCTCAAGGAGGAGAGCGAATGGCTGGAAGAAAAAAACAACACGCTCTTCCTCAGAAGCGACGGACAGGGAGCCCGNCTGGGCATCGTGGACGTGGANNTGTTCAANAACGGAAAGACTCTCTATTCGGGAGCGCGGTATGACGAGCTCCTCGACCTGGTCGAATTTGACGAGGCCGATGCCCAGCAGAAAAAAGAGCTGCNGTCTCTGAGCGGCAAAAACCTGTACCGNTTCACCAGNATCTCGCTGGAGCCCCACCACCTGACGGATCCGGAGATCGATGCCCTCGTCAACGCCTGGAAGAAAAACATCGANCTCTCNGGAGTCAANCACCTCGAAAAAGACCTGCCCGACAAGACCCGGTACCTGACCCACACGGCCTGCAAAAGCTGCCATGAAAAGCAGTACGCCTTCTGGCTCACAACCACCCACTCGCATACNTTCGATGACCTCAAGGAAACCGGCGACGAAGCGCGCTACGATTGCATCGGCTGCCATACCCTCGGCTACGGAGCGGCCTTTCTCGANACGACCAACGTCGGGAATTATGCCAATGTCCAATGCGAGTCCTGCCACGGCCTGCAGCCTGANCATCCNNNNAAACCTGCTNAACATTCCTTCGGCAAGGTCGCTCGCAATTCCTGCATCGTCTGCCACAACAAGGAGCAGACACGCTCGGTCTTCCAGTTTGTTCCCGCCCGAAAAAAGGTCGCCTGCCCCAAGGGTTGAGGGCCGCGCGAGCGAGAGTCTGCCTCCGTTGTCAATAGATGGCGAAGCTCGGGGCTTTGTGTTAGAAACCGGAACGTCCGTGGCGCCTGCCCCGGGCCAGTCCCTCTTCATGGTCCTGAAACGCCCTTGCGCGCGCGACCGGCCGTCACCGCGGAAGAAGCCAGCCTGAAAAAAAACCGTGATCTCCTTCGCTTCCCCAACATCCGACTCCACCGACTGTTCCATCATCGGGGCCGGAGTGATCGGCCTCTCGATCGCCAGGCGGCTTGCCGCGGCGGGACTCTCCGTGGCCGTCTACGACAGGANCTCTCCAGGCCAGGAGGCCTCCTATGCCGCCGGAGGTATGTTGTGTCCGCGTCTTGAGTTTCAGAAAGAATCAAAACTCTCCGAGATGGGCGAGATCTCCCTGCAGCTCTACCCTGATTACGCTCGGGAACTTGAAGAAGAAACCGGTCTCTGCGTCGACCTCAGGCTGAATGGAGTCCTGAGCCCTCTCACCTCCGACGCCAGCACCACCGAGATCAATACCGCTGAGGTCAACGGCGCCCGCCTTGTCGATGGGGAGGCGATCCGCGACCTGGAGCCTGGAATCGCTCCGGAAATAACCCGGGCGCTCTATTATGAAGAAGAGGGAAGCCTCGACAGCAGGGCCCTTACCGAAGCCCTCGAGACGGCCTGCAGAAGGCTAGGGGTGACGATCAGGGAAAAATGCGAGGTCCGCGACGTGCTCGTTGAGAAAGACCGCGTCAGCGGAGTGAGAACCCTCTCCGGCGACTTCAGTTCGCCGATTGTCATCAACTCCGCAGGCTCCTGGGCAAGTGAAATTGGCGGCGTGGAGAGGGTAGAAATTCGGCCTATCAAGGGACAGATGCTCCTGCTGGACTGCGGGAAAAACGAGAAAGAGATCCCGCGGCACACCATCTACGCCCACGACGCCTACCTGGTGCCGAGGACGGACGGCCGCCTCATCGTCGGAACGACGGTCGAGGACAAGGGCTTTGATAAAGAGATCGAGCAGGAGACTGTAGATGGTCTCCACCAGGGCGCCGCCGGTCTCTTTCCCTTCCTGGGAGAGATGCCTGTGCTGGAATCGTGGGCCGGGCTCCGCCCCCTTGGAGAGCACGACATCCCTACCATCGGCCCCCTTTCCCCGGAAGGCTACTACGCGGCCGTCGGACACTACCGCAATGGAATCCTGCTGACGCCCCTCACCCAGGAGCTGCTGGCGCGGGAGATCCTGAGCGGAACCGCTTGAGGACGGACGCGCTGATGTCGGCCCGGTACCGGGAGTCTCTACTCAGGCTCCGAACTTCTTCATCCGCGAAGCATGGGCCATGGCCAGGGTGACCATATCCGATGCCTTGAAATTTCCAAGATCGCCGCCGAGACAATCGCGCTCGCTGAAGACGGCATCTGCCTTATTCAACGCCAGCCTCGAAGAGATGAGCGTTGGCACAGGATGCCAGCTGTGTTCCATGTGAATACAGGGGGTCGAATGGTCGCCCGTCAGGATCATCGCAGCCGGCTCGAGAGCCTCGATGCGGGGCAGGATGGCGTCAAAGGCTTCCAGGGCGCTGACCTTTTCGTCAAAGAGCCCCGAGTGCCCCGCGCTGTCGGTGGGCTTGTAGTGCAGGAAGAAAAAATCGTGCTCGCCGTAGTTCTCTTCCAATGCCTGCACCTCCTCCTCAATCCCATGAGGACTACCAAGCACCTTCATACCGACGAGCCGCGCGACACCCCGGTACATTGGATAGGCGGCTATGGCGGCCGAGTTCGCCCTGTAGAGGTCGTTAAAAGCAATGAGATCCGGCAGGCCTGAAAAACCCCGTAAGAGCATCCCGGTGGCGACCTCTTCATCCGCGAGAATCTCCCTGGCCGCGGTGATAAAGGTTGCGACCAGCTCTGCTGAGCGCTCCGAGGCGGTATCGCCGGCAACGACGGGCAACAACTCGAGGCCTTCGCGCTGCGGGTCGTTGTCATTCAGGCAGGCTCCGAGTTCNCCGCCGCGAAAGAGCACCGTGAAACGATGTTCCTTGCCGTTGAGCAGGAAGAGCTCCACGCCCGGCAGCTTGCCCTCGAGTCCTTCACGAAGCTTCTGGCACAGCCGCACATTCTCCTCATCGGGAGGACGCCCGGCTCTGCGGTCGTGAACGATATTGTCGGCGTCAATCGTCGCGAAATTCGCCCGGGCAGCCAGGTCCCCCGGCTGCATGTCAAAATCGCTGCCCAGCGCCTCGAGAACACCGCGGCCGAATTCAATCTCGTAGGGTTCATAGCCCCAGAGCGCCAGGTGGGCCGGGCCGCTGCCGGGAGTCACACCGGGCGCGATGGGGAGCGATCTCCCCAGCGAGGAGCGACTGGCCAATCGATCGAGGTTGGGAATGTTGGCGGTCTCGAGCTCTGTGCGGCCGGTCTCGGGATCGGGAAGCCCTCCAAGCCCATCGAGCACCAGCTGGATCACCTTCCGACCGCTGTCGGGGATAAAAAGATCGCGTGTTTTTGAATGCATCCTGCCTCTCGATATCTGCCGGCTCTACCGGGCTCTCCTGGCAAGCCCTCTTTCCGAGAAGGATATCAGAAGCCTGCAGCCATGGGAAAGCCGCAATCCCTTCAAGCCGCGGCTTCACGAATCCCGGTCCCGTTGCAATTAAGGTAAAACTCTGTTCTTCTCTTCAGCAACACCAATTCGAATGGCCACGGAGACGAGATGAAGATCCTATCACTCGGGCACAGCAGCTACATCCTGGAGATGATTCCTGAAGGCGGAGAGCCGGTGCGCATCCTCGCCGACCCCTGGCTCTCGGATTATCTCATAGGCGACCTGATGGGCCGCTTTCCGCGCCTGGAGCTTGACCTGTCAGCCCTCGAGCCAATCCACGCCATCTACCTGTCACATTCACACACCGATCACCTTGACCCCTACTCGCTGCTGAAACTGCGGCAGCTGGAGCCGGCCCCGACCCTCCTCCTCCCCCAGAGCCTGCAGTACCTCGAGCCCCTGCTGAAAGAACACCTCCCCGAATTCGAGATCACGAGACTTTGCCAGGGGCTGGAGCTGAACCTTCATGGACTTAAGCTCGGAGCGTTTTTTAACCCGGAGCTCAGGGCGACCAACGAAGATGACGTCATGGTTCTCACCGCCGAGACCGAAGCGGAGGTCTTCATAGGAGAGGGGGATGCCCTCATGCCCCTCTACGACCCAGCCGCCCGGCAGGCGCTGGCCGACAGGTTCTCGCGAGATGGAGTCCAGACCGCCTGCTTCCTCACCGTGAAGAACGAGGGCGACTCCACCATGAACATGCTCGCGGCAAAAGACGGGGAGCAGCGCAAGGAGCTGCTGGGACAGAGCATCGAGGCGACCTATACGGAGCTGTTCGACATCTACAGTCCGCTCGATGATGAGGCTGACCTGCTCTGGGGAAATCCCGACCTTGTCAGGGTCATCACCGGACAGGGGATCTGCTACCCGCAGGCGCTGAACCCCGACTACAACCGTATTCTCTTCCCGATACGACTGGAAGATCGGGTCCGCATGGAGCGCGAGGTAGCTGAGCAATTCGGCTGCGAGCACTCCATCGAGGAGCTGGTCCCGGGCCAANTGCACGAGCTCAGCGATGGAAAGCTGCGGTCACTCTCGGATCCCGANGGAGTCACCGTTCTCGACAAGGAAGAGGAGCGCCATTTTGATCCGGAAAGCGAGCTCGCGAGAGACTTCCCCACGGGACCGCTGCTTGAAGACCGGCGGGATACAGGCGACCAGCGGAAGCTGNTCGGCGATTGCCTCCAGAACCGTTTCCTTCCCTGGCTGATCGGCTCCAGGACTCCCCCGGTGGAGCACCTGCTGGCCGCCGCAGACGGCGAATACCGGATCCGGGTGCGCTACGGAACGAGTGAAGATTTTGAAGAGGCCGATTACCTGCTCAGCTTCGCCAGGCTCTCCCTCGAAGCGGCAGAGAGCTCGGGAGAGCCGGATGAATCCTACTGGGCCAACGACCTCGACGATGTGCTTGCCGGAAGAGCGGACGAATTTTCCCTGTGCTGCCGCGAGNCGCTGGGGGGAGAGGCTCAGCGCCTGTGGCGTTGCCTNGGNCTACCCTATCTCAACAACGATCTCATCGAGAAAAAGCTCAGGCTGCACTTTGAGCGAGCCGCCCGGGACGAGAGCATCGCAGCGTGGGCGGAGCCGTACTGGGCCGGGGTCGGAGGCGCCGCGGAACAGTAGCCAGTGAAGCGGGAATCCCGTGAACCGGAAGATTACTTTCCGGCAACGGTATCGAGCAACCTCGGCCCTTCCCAGGAGTGATCGTCGCCAGCCAGGTCGATGAAGCCGAAGCTCACCAGCCCGATGAAAAAATCGGCCAGCTCGTAAGGNGTCTCGATCGGGTTGACGGCGAGGTCNANCCCCACGAGGGCGTACACCGAGAAGCCGACATCGTAGAGGTGGCGATCATAGTGAGCGGCGTAATCCGACCGCGCGGGAATCCANCTCCAGGACTCACCCTCAGCCCAGGCGCTCCAGGTTTTTTCAGACGCATCGACGAGGGTCTTGCCGGCGACGACGGCCCGTCCATCGAAGCCCGTCTCGGGGGCATCGATACTGCGNAGGTGGAAAACAGGCGAGAGACCGATCTCTGGAGAAAAATTGATCGGAGACTGCACCTGGCGTCCCCTGAAGGAATTCTTCGCGAGGGTAAAGAGTGCCCCNCCCTGGACGAAANTGGTGGCCCGCACACTNNCNCCCATGCCCAGGCCGACACCGGCACTGACAGGATCGGTAANATCAAGCAACCTGTTCTGCACGTTGGTAGCGACCTTGCCGNAAATTTNATTATTGAGGAGACCGCTGACCGTGGAACAGCCACTGNCGCAGACAATCCCTGCCAACGCGATCAACAAACCAAGCGTTCTGCGACTCAAAATAAACATGTATAGACTCCTCGTTGTTCTTGTCTTCAGTACNCGGGAACCCTGCTCAAGGACCGATAATATGGCCTCTACTCAAGCAGGATCGCACCAAAGCTTCCCCGGCCCAACCCGGAAGCATAGCGCTATTCCAAACCAGTCAGAAATTATACCGGCTGCTTCTTTAAGTCCTCTATTAAAAAGATTTAGTGAACATCGCACCCCCTGAAAATCCTCTCCAGGTTAGCCGCAAAGAGCCTTCAGCGCCTCCCTTCGACTAAACCGAAAAAATAATAGCCGCTTTAGAGGCTATATTTTAGCCATTTTTCTCGTCAGGGCTCTATTCGGCAGCTTAAGATAGAATCTGGGCTCTGAATGCCCACGAGGATCCCGAATGCCTGGAATCGACTTCAAACATCCGCGATATCAGCTCAATGAGCCCCTTGGCCGGGGAGGCATGGGTGCCGTCTGGGAAGCTATCGACCTTGAAACAAACGAGCTGGTTGCCATCAAGCTGCTGCGTGAGGACAGCCTGGCTGACCGGCGCCTTTTTGAGGGCGAGGTTCGTACCCTGGGCGAGCTACGCCACGAAAACATCGTTCGCCTGCTCGATGCCGGCGCGCTCGACGGCCGGCTCTTTCTCGTCATGGAGCGCCTGCGAGGGCGCCCGCTGGATGAGCTTCTCGATCAGCCGAAACCCGGTCATCGGCAGATCGACCATCTGCTCCACATCACGACCCAGGTTCTCCTCGCGCTCGAGTACATACATGACCGCGGCATCATCCACGGAGACCTGAAACCATCGAATATCATGGTGCTGGAGCCGACCGAGGCCTCCATGTCGATGGAAGAAAACGGGGGTTCGCCCCCCCCCGATGCGAACCCGGCCATCAAGGTGCTGGACTTCGGACTGGCCCGGACCAGCAACCGGCTGACCCGGGATTCCCTCAGCGAAATATCATCCGGCCGCCAGGGGGCTGACGATGGCGGCACCCCGCTCTACATGGCGCCGGAGCAGCTCGCCTCAGCGGCGGCAACGGAGCGCTCCGACCTCTACTCTTTAGGAGCGCTGCTGTACCACATCATCGCCGGACGGCCTCCTTTCGAGTCTCTCGTCGCCGCGCTAACCCGCAAGCCGCCGCCCCCTTCTCTCGAAAAGCTCAACAAGGCCTGTGCCCCGAAGCTGGCCCGGACAATTCTTTCCTTCATGGAAGAGGCCCAGCACAAGCGCCCGTCCACGGCGGCGGAGGCTGCCGCGATGCTGACAGATGCCGGCTCCCTGGCCGCGCAGAAACCCTCGACTTCACCTCGCCTCATGCGCCCTGTCTTCATCGGGCGGGAACGTGAACGTGAGCTGATCCTTCAAAAGCTGGAGGAGGTCCGCAAACACGGAGCCCTTCAATCGCTGCGGCTTGTCGGCGAGGGCGGCTGCGGAAAATCCTGGCTGCTTCACTCGAGCGGCCTGAAGGCCCTGGCTGAATTTGACTTCGAAGCAAACACCCTGGAGACCTCCTTCAGGCAGGAACGCAATGGTCGCGGAGGCCTGGGCCGGATCCTGCTTGGAAACCGGGACTCGGACTACAGCCCGGGGTTCCGAAGAAGGTTTTCTGNCGATGTGAGAGAAGAGCCCCCTCCCGGGGCTCCGACAGAGAGAGACTCCCGGGAGAGCTCCAACGACCAGGTGACAGCCGAGGCTGCCCACGCTCTCCGCTCGCTGGCCAGGCGGCAGCCGCTGCTGCTGATCCTCGAAGACATCCAGTTCGCCACCGAGGCGGAAATCGATCTGCTGACCAGGCTGGCCGCGGCCCTCAGCGATTCGCCCATTCTCCTCCTGCTGAGCTACAGGGATGAGGACCATCAGCCGGGATCCCTGGTGGAGAGGCTCGGGAGGCGACTTGACGGTAGCGGACATCCCCAGCCCCTGCGCCTGGGAGGCCTGGATGACAATGCCCTGAGGGAATATGCGGAAGCCGTTCTCAGCCCCAGGCTTCCCGCCGCCCCGGAGCTCCTGGAGACGCTGGCGACGCGCTCAGGCGGCAACCCACTGGCTCTTCACCAGNCGCTCGGCCAGCTGGTCGCTGAAGGCTCCCTGGTACGCGACTCCGGACGCTGGAATTACACCGGGAAACCGGCGGGTGTGGCTCCCGGGAAGAAGATGCTCCTGCCGCTCGACTCCCTCAGCTCCGCCCAGCAAAGCGTGCTCATAGCCGCCGGGGTCATCAACGAGACCTTTGACCAGGGTTTGCTGGCCTGCCTGCTCGAGGGCGAAGATGAAACTGTATCCATCCCGGAGGGGACCGCCAACCTGGTCACCTCGGGACTGCTGCTCGAAGACTCCGGGGGCTATCGTCTCGCCCCGGGACTGGAGCTCGATGAGCTGCTCAATTCGATCCCAGAGAAACAAGCGAAGCGGCTGCACGAGCGGCTGGCGAGGCTCCTGCTGGAGCTGAATGACGCTCCGGGAACCAGGCTCCGCATGAGGATCGCCGAGCACTTCGAGTTGGCAGGAGCTGGAGAGGACGCCTTCAACCACTACCTCGATGCCGCCCGCAGCGGAGCGAAAGATTATTCCAACCAGCTGAGCCGCAAGGCCTACGAAAAGGCCCTGGAGCTCGCCCCCGGAAACGACCGACAAGACATTCTCCGCGAGCTCGGCAGCCTCCACCTCAGCTGCGGGGAGCTGCAGAGCGCGCTCGACTGCCTCCAGGAGGCAGAGCGGAGCGCGGCTATCCGCCCGGACAGCGACAGGGCCAGGCTCTGGAACGGTATCGCCCGGACACTGCATCGCCAGGGAAAGCTGGAGGAGGCGAAGGAGTATTTTGACCGCTGCCTCGCCATCGCGGGGGAAGACACCCGCGCGCTGGCAAAGACCTGCTACGGCCTCGCCGGACTCTTTTTTGACCAGCGGGATCTTGCCCAGGCGCGGAAGCACTTCCAGAAAAGCCTCGAGCTCTACGGTGAAGAAGCGCCCCCGCGGGANCTTGTACCACTTCACCTCGGGCTGGCCCTCATCGAGAGGCTCGAAAACAATCCGGAACGCAGCATCGCCCGCTTCAAAGAGGCCCTGGGACTTGCCCGGAAAACAGGACAGCTTCTCGATATAGCCAGGATCCAGGGCAACCTGGCCAANACCTACCGTACCCTCGGCGAGATGTCGGCCGCCCTCGAACACCTGGAAGAATCCACCCGGATCAGGAAACTTACAGGAGACCGGCAGGGGTTGGCCATCTGCCTCAACAGCCTGGCCCGCATCCAGACCCAGCGGGGAGAATTTCAGGCGGCCCTGGAGACGACCGAGAGCGCCCTGGAAATTTTTGAAGAGGTTGGCGACCCCAAGGGGGTTGCCATAACTCTCTGCAACGTCGGAGAGCTGCTGCTGCTGCGTGGACGCCCCCGGGAGGCCCGGGAGGCTCTCGAACGCTGCTCAAAACTGGATGACGAAAACGACGGAACCCCCCTGGCCTGCAATATATTATTCAACCAGGCCCGGGTCGAGGTGGCGGTTTGTGAATACGAAAGAGCCGAGAAGCTCTTCCAGGAATGCCTGCGGAGCTTGCCTGCNGGCCGGGAGCAGGGGCTTGANGCCCACGCCCTGGCCGGCCTTGCCGAGGTCTTTCTGAAAAAAGAAATGCTCGAGGCTGCAGAGGACGCGCTCCAGGAGGCCCGGGGAGTCGCCCAGGACGGCGCAGGGCCTGAAGGCGCCTCCGAGCTGCTGGGACTGCGAATGCGGCTGTGCCGCCAGCGGGGTGAATTTGAGCAGGTCATCGACCTCGGCTGCGCCCCCGACGACAATGAGATCGGTCCCTATGAAACGGCGCGAAGGGCGCTCGAGCTCGGAGCCGCCTACCGCGACCTCGGCCCGGACTGGGCAGACAAGACCGAGAAGTATCTTGAGAGGTCGATAAGAGAATTTGAAAAAATGGGTTGCCCTGTGGAAACCTCGGAAGCCCTTGGCGAGCTCGCCCTCTACTGGCAGCTGACCGGAGAAGAGACAGAAGCCCTGGAGCTCCTGCGGCGCGCCGAGACCATCCTCAGCGCCGGCCAGNTGGGCCCAAGGCGCTCACGGTTCACCGAAACATTCAAGGCGAGGTTGTAATGAGCAAAACGGCCTATCGACGCAAGGCAATCCTCTCTCGTATCCACAAGGCGCTGAACGCCTTCTACCTCCTCCAGAAGATTGACTGGGAGTACGATATCGGGGAGAGCCTCAGAAAGATCCTCGGCCTTGCGCTGGAGGAAATCGAGCTCGATGGCGAGAAGGTCATCGAGCGCGCGCTGATCATCGTGAAGAGCCCCGAAGGCGAGAATCTCGAGATCAAGGCCGGCTGGAAGACGCAGGACGCGGACCTGAGCTTCAGCCATACCGTGGTGCAGGAAACCTTTGAGCGCGGCGAGGCCATACTCTGCGAAAACGCCAAGGACGACCCGCGCTTCATGAACGCAGAGAGCCTGAAGCAGCTCGAGACGCTCTCGCTCGTCGCCGTACCGATGCACTCAGAAAATCGACCGGTCGGGGTTTTCTACGTCGAGAGCGAGTCCTCGGGAAATGTCTTCAACTCAGATGATCTCGAATTCCTGCAGGAATTCGCCCAGACAATCACCCCCTTCGTCAAATTCGGCATCACCCACCAAGGACATGTCAGGGAAATCCGCAAGCTCAAGGAGGAGGCCGTCGGACGCTACGACATGGGCAACATCATCGGGCGAAGCGAGGCTATCACCGGTGTCTTCGAGCTCGTTCGAATCGCTGCCGAGGTCGACCGCACCGTGCTCATCACCGGCGAGTCAGGCTCGGGGAAGGAGCTGATAGCCAACGCGATCCATCACAACGGGCCGCGCAAAACGGCGCCCTTTATCGTGGTCGACTGCTCTGGACTATCTGAACATCTCCTCGAAAGCGAGCTCTTCGGTCACCTCAAGGGAGCCTTCACCGGCGCCAACAACGAAAAAATGGGCGCCTTTGAAGAAGCCGATGGAGGCACCATCTTTCTTGACGAAATCAAGGACTCCTCCAGGAGCCTTCAGCAGAAGCTCCGCAGGGTGCTGCAGGAAGGTGAGCTGCGCAGGGTCGGCGAAAATAAATCGCGCAAGGTGGATGTGAGGGTGATCTGCGCGACCAACGAGGATCTCGCCAAGCGCGTCCAATCCGGAGACTTTATCCAGGATCTCTACTACCGCATCAACAAATTCCCAATCCACATCCCCGCGCTGGCGGAGAGACGGGAAGACATCCCGCTCCTGGTAGCCCACTTCCTGAGGTTGATGGACCAGACCGAGCCGCGTGAGAGCTCCACGGAGGTAACCCCGGAGACCATGGATACGCTCGTCCACCACGATTGGAGCGAGAACAATATCAGGCAGCTTCGAAATACCGTTGAGCTGGCCCGTGACCTCGCGGAAGGAGAATTGATCGACCTCCCGGTACTCGATCGAGTCTTTCGCATCCAATGCGGGGAGAACCCCGAGTCGCTCTACCACAGGCCACCCGGCGACCTGGGCATGCCGGCCGGCCACCTCGTCAACATCCACAGCGACCGCTTCAAGAGCCTGCTCGAAAAAGAACCCGAGGTAGAGGAAAACGGCAAGCGAGACCGCTCCAAGACCCCCTTCTACCGCCTGCAGTCGGAATTTCAGGCCCGGACCATCACCGAGGGACTTCGCGCCTGCAGGTGGAAGATCAGGCCGGCCGCGCGGCTGCTGGGAATCAGCCCGATGAAGCTACGCACCTCTCTGAAGGACTATCTCGGCATCCTGCTTGCCCGCCCGGGAATGAGCTTTGAAAAGGCCGCCGAAGAATTGGATATCCCACCAGAAGTTCTCGAGAAGAAAGCCAAAGACTTTGGCCTCGAAGGCCTGGGGAAGAGAACATGAAGAGCCGCACTAAAATCGGTCTGCTGCGGGTCTATTTCCATATAGACGAGGCCCAGTCGCTCAAGCAGAAGCGCCAGGTCATGCGCTCAATCAAGGACCGCCTCAGCAACCAGTTCAACGTGGCCGTGGCTGAGATTGGCTCCAACGACCTCTGGCAGGCCGGAGAGCTTGCTGTCGTCACGGTGGCCAACGAACACCAGTTCGTCGACTCGATGCTCCAGAAGATCAACAACTTCTTCGAGGAGGAGCTCCCGATCCGGGTCATCGAGGGGCGAATAGAGATCTTCTGAAAAGTCGCGTCTACAGGCGGGGGAAACGCCCAATCAGGGCGCCTTATTCTTCCTGGTTGCGGCTCGAGTTGTAGGCCGCTATGACCTTCTGCTGAACCTGCGCAGGAGCCGTCTCGTAGTGACCTTCCTCAATGTTATAGGATCCCTGTCCACCTGTAACCGAGCCGAGACTGCTGGCGTAGTCGCTGAGCTCGGCGAGGGGAACCTGGGCCTTGATCGTCTGGAAATCTCCGATCGCATCGACGCCCTGTACCCGGCCCCGCCGTCGGGTGATGTCGCCCTGGATATCACCGGTATATTCACTCGGGAAGGTCACCTCGAGGATAACGATCGGCTCCAGCAGCACTGGCTTGGCTGAATTCACCGCAAGCTTGAACGCCTCCCGACCGGCCTTCTGGAAGGCCACATCCTTCGAATCAACGGGATGCTCCTTACCATCATAGACCTCGACCTTGATATCGACGAATTCGCAGCCAGCGAGAACTCCATCCTTCATCATCGCAGTGATGCCCTTCTCAACCGACTGGACGTAGCTCTGGCTGATCGCGCCGCCGAAGATGCTGTTGACGAACTCGAGCCCGGCGCCTCTCTCGGTAGGCTCAACCCTGAGCCACACCTCGGCGAATTCGCCCGAACCACCGCTCTGCTTCTTGTGCCTGTACTGCGCGTCTCCCTTGGCGCTGACCGTCTCCAGGTAGGGAGTTGCCGGCAGCCGGGTGGCCACCTCCACTCCATACCGCGACTTGAGCCTCTCCCAGAGAATCTGCAGGTGAAGAGCGCTGACTCCGGAGATAACCAGCTCTCCGGTGCGATCGTTCCTCTTAGAGGTGAGACAAACATCTTCCTCAACCAGCTTGACGTAGGATTCGGCGAATTTCTTTTCGTCCGCCTTGGTCTTGGGAGTGGTCGCCAGTCCGGACATGGGGCTTGGAATACTCGGCGCCGCCATCGAGCGCTTCGAGTCGGAGGCGAGATAATCGAAGGTGTGCAGACCCTCGACCTTGATCAGGGCGCCAATCTCTCCAGCCCCGAATTGTTCGACTGCCTCCTGCTCCTTGCCCTGGAATCGAATGAGCTTCCCCGCCTTCTCCGGCTTCCCTGTATGGGGATTCAGGAAGAAGCCATTCTGGCTGATCGACCCTGAATAGATTCGAAGATAGGTCAGCTTTCCGACAAACGGATCGCTCACAACCCTGAAAACTCGGGCCGAGAACGGCGCATCGGCCGCTATGGAGACGGCCTGGGCATCCTCTCCCGAATCGAGGTCTACATGTTCGCGCCCCAGGTCATGGGCGGCGGAGGGAGCGTAGCGTACGAAACCATCGATGAGCTCCTTGACGCCGACATCCGTCAGGGAGCTGGTGGCAAAGACCGGAACGAGGCTCCTCGAGCTTACCGCCTCAACAAACTGCTTCGAGATTTCCTCTGGACTGATTTCTTCTCCCTCNAGATAACGCTCCATCAGATCGTCATTGGACTCAATGACGGACTCCATGAGATCATCGGAGTTACCGAGAGCGTCTTCCACAGAGGAGAAACCTGCGCCGGATTCGTTCGGTGAGGTTATCGCAAGACATCTCGCATCGAGCTGATCCTGGACCTTTTCNAGAACCTCATCAAAATTGCTATGCTCGCGATCGACGCGATTGATAACCACGAAACANGGCAGGTNCGCGTCCTTGGCAATCTCCCAGACCTTCCGGGTATTGGGACGGATCCCCTCATCGGCGCAGATCACGANCACNATGAGATCAGCTGCCGCGATCGAACAATAGACCTGGCCGATGAAATCACGATAGCCCGGAGTGTCGACGAACTGCAGGAGCGTGTCCTGAGAGTCGACACTGGCGCANGCGAGGTCTATAGAATGATTACGTGCCTGCTCCTGATCATCGTAGTCGCAAACGCTGGTCCCATCGTCCACCGAACCCTTCCTGTCGATACCGCCGCCGGTAAAAAGGAGGCTCTCAACAAGGGTTGTCTTGCCGCAAGTACTGTGACCTGCGAAAGCTATATTCCGAATTTTATCAGGCGATTTCGCAGCCATTTGTTTCTCCGTGGACTGAGGGGAAAAGGGTGACTCTACCGAGAAACGATCTTGTCATCCAGCCCTAAAACAACGCAGACAGGCCATTCCAGCCCACTCCAGCCCTTGGAGATTCAGGACTCGAGAGCATCCAGATAGCGGCGCTCAGCACGTCTCATCTTTCTTCGATCGGCGGGCGCCGCATCGTCATATCCCAGCAGGTGCAGGGTGCCGTGAATGGCGTAGAGAGACAGCTCGCGGGGGAAAGCCGTCCCCCTGTCTTCAGAATAACGCCGGGCGGTATCAACCGAAACCACGACCTCCCCGAGAAGCTCGTCATCGAGAGGATCCTCCTCGGCTCCGTCGCGCTCTGAGCGCATGGGGAAGGTAACCACATCGGTGACGTAATCATGCCCGAGATAATCCCTGTTCAACCCCCGGATCTCTTCATCGTCGACAAAGCAGACGTTGACGCTGGCTGAGCAGGCNTGGTCGGCCAGCAGGAGCAGAAGCGCCTGGCGTAAGGAAGCCTTCTGAGCAGCCCTCAATGGACGCTTACCGAGAAAATTGACTCCAGCGGAGCTCACGAGGCGTCCAGCTCCACTTCCGGTTCGGGACCGGAACCCGTCGAGGGATCCGGGTCGATATCCTCTTTCCCTGTTCCGATGTCAGGATATTCAACCCGTCCGTGATTGATGTTGGTCAGCGTGGCCTCGAAGCTCTCCTCGATCTTGTAGAGATCCGCCATGGTGAGCTGGCACTCATCCAGNTGGCCGTCAAAGATCCGCTTGCGAATCATCTCCCGCGCTATCTCCCTGAANTTTACCGGAGTAGGATCCTGGACACTCTTGGAGATGGCCTCGACAGCGTCCGCCAGCATCAGGACTCCAGCCTCCGGGAAGGTCGGCTTGGGGCCGGGATAACGATATTCCGTATCCTCGGTTGAACCCTCCTCCTCATCGCCTTCCTCCAATCGGGCCTTGTGGTANAAAAATTCGACGACCGTCGTTCCGTGATGCATGGGAATCATATCGATGATCTGCTGCGGCAGCTTCTCCTCTCGAGCGAAAATGATCCCCTCCTTTACATGCGACATGATAATCAGCTTGGACATCGACGGACGCAGCTGGTCATGAATCGACTTGTCCTGGCCCATGTTCTCGGCGAAATACTCAGGCTTGTAGATCTTGCCGATATCGTGGTAATACGCTCCGACGCTGGCCAGGAGAACATTCCCGCCGATCGCCTCCGTCGCCTCCCGCGCCAGCTGCTGCACGCCGAGGGTGTGCTGGAAGGTTCCCGGTGCGCGCGTACGCAGGATATTCAGCAGCTGGTTGCTCGGGTCGGCCAGCTCCAACAGACGACGCTCGGTAAGCACATCGAAGATCTTCTCTATCTGGGGAAGCAGGCTGGTAACGATGCCGCCGGAAATCAGCCCGCCCATCAGCGCGTACCCGGGATCCTGCAGGAAGGAAGCCAGAAAACCGACATCTTCACTGCCGGAAAAATCCTCCATCACCTTGAAGCAGATGACAGTCACCGCCTGAACAAATCCCGCTCTCAGTCCTATGAGAACAGGCTGAGACTGCTTGCGCATGTTCCTGACCCCGAGGACTGATACGACAGCCCCGAGACTCAACGTAACAGCCAATTGGAAGGGCTCGTAGGGAGCCGGAGCCAGGAGGGCGAGGTAGGCGGCAAGACCCCCACAGAGAAGAATCGCCACCATGCTGCTGTAGGCCAGCCCGGCAATCATCGCCAGGGCCGGCAGCGGCAGGAGATAGGCCGGCCAGTTGAGAGCGAACATGCCCCAGGACAGGCTGACGGTCAGCACAATCAGGAGAACAAACTGGTTGAATTTCGCGGTCGACTGGAAAAGAGCGGGCTGGATGCGGTTGATGACCAGCACCCCGAGCACCGTGACCATGGTGAGCAGCCCGGCCACGCCTATCTGCTCGCGCTGAAACTCGTCCTTCTCGCCAATATTCAGCAAGAGCAGCAGCAATGCCACCAGTAACACGGTCACAACAATCCTGAACAACAGGTTCGCCTGGCGGATGCTCTCTCGCAGAACAACCTCCTGCCCCTGCTGGCGGGACCGGAGGAATTCGTCGATTCTCTTGCTCTTTCGTTTTCTTGCCATGTTTTCTGCGATCCACAAGGGGCGCTTCAGCCCCGCCGGCAGCCGGCCTACTGACCCTTCGGAGTGGAATTGTTTTCAGCGGCCCCGTAGGCCTCAACGATCTTCTTGACCAGCGGATGCCTCACAATATCCATCTTCTCAAGCTCGAACCAGGCGATCCCGTGAATGTCTTTCATAAGGGGAGCGGCATGCACCAGGCCGGAAAGCTGCTCCTCGGGCAAATCGAGTTGCGTCACGTCTCCGTTGGCCACGACCTTGGAGCCCATTCCAAGCCGGGTCAGAAACATCTTCATCTGGGAGGCTGTGGTGTTCTGTCCTTCATCAAGAATGATAAAGGCGTTGTTCAGGGTGCGCCCGCGCATATAGGCAAGCGGAATGATCTCTATAATCTCCCGCTCGATATAGCGCTTCACCTGCTCCATCCCGAGGACGTCATTGAGCGCATCGTAGAGCGGCTGCAGGTAGGGGTTCACCTTGGCCTGAAAATCACCGGGAAGGAAGCCCAGCTTTTCACCGGCCTCTACCGCCGGCCGGCAAAGGATCAGCTTCTGATAGTCTCCGGAACGCAAACCGTCGACCGCCAGGCGCACGGCCAGGTAGGTCTTTCCGGTTCCCGCCGGACCAATACAAAAGANCAGCTCATTGCGGATGATCGCCTCGATGTACCCCTCCTGGCCTTTCGANCGGGCCAGGCTCCTCACTGTCGCGCGNTCCTGGGGCGTCAGCTTCCTCTCCTTCGCGNNCGGGGANCCGGACTCTTCAGCCCCTCCTCTTTCCCGCTCATCATCNGCCTTGATCCTGGCCAGCCGGGACTCGACGTAGAGGTCCGGCAGAGGATCCCCGGCCCTGTAAAGCTCGGCCATGTCTTTCAGCAGTTGCTCCGCGCGACGAACCAGCCCCTCATCTCCCTCGATACGAATGACCCCATTGCGGGCCGCGACCTGGAGCTCGAGACCATCTCGAATCTGGCGCAGATGAGCATCACCCGCGCCGAATATGAACAGAGCCTCTTCCTGTGAGGCCAACTCGATAGCTAATTCCATGTGATGATCTTCAAGACCAGTAGCAGGAAAGGACCCAGAACACAAATCCACTGAAAATAAAGCTGTCGATCATGTCCAGAACCCCCCCGAACTCCGGCAGNAGAGACCCGGAATCCTTGACACCGTAAAGTCGTTTCATGAGCGATTCGCTCAGATCGCCTATAGCGGCACTGACACCNAGNATTATCCCAAAGGCGATCCCCCCCGGCCATCCAATTTTCACGGGGGCNAGGTACCCCAGATGGGCTGCTCCCGAAAACCAGCCNGCCGTCAAAATAAGACCGGCCNNATAACCCTCTAAGCTCTTTCCAGGACTTACNTTAAGAATNTTTGTCCGCCCCAGTATCGAGCCGATGACATAGCCTCCGATATCGGTCAGCTTGATTCCGAAAACAAANATGGCCCCGGTCACTACGCTGTCGGCCCTGCAGTAAATCCGTGCCACGAAAGANAAAAGCAGGCCCACAAGCAGGGCTCCCAGAACNGCCTGGGCCAACTCGCCCGCGCGCTCAAGGAAGTCTTTTGTAAAAAGAACAGCCGCGAAGGACAGGAAAAGCAGACCAAACACCCCGAGAATCAGGGTCTCGTGTTCACTCTGGAAGAGCCCGAAGCTGCTGAGAAGAAGACGGCCTTCTTCATGAGCTTTCCAATCCCAGCAGGCCGCGGCGAGAAACAGGCCCGTTGCGAGGAGACCCGGGAGGGAGGAAAGACGAAGGTAGCGGCCGGAGGACATCTTCGAGAACTCGAGATAGCCCACCAGCCCCATCCCCACGAGAATCGCCGAGCCGGCATTTCTGCTGTCGAATACATGGTCAAGCGCCAGCACGCCAGCGACCAGAAGCACCAGTATGGTCCCGACCAGGTAGCGGATCTGCTTAGCTCCCAAGCCGCTTCTCCCCGGGGACAAGCCCCCTAAGATTCTCCGCGCGAGTCAAGGCGATGTGATGGTTCAAGCTCCGCGNCTCCTGCATGCGACAACCAGNGTTCAGATTCCNTTGGNCCCCGANGCTTCACNAGANGCCGGNTCCAACACGGCGCCNTATTTTCTGTCCCGGTNGACATAGGCTACCAGCGCCTCATCGAGATGCTCAANNTCAAAATCAGGCCANAGNTCATCGGTGATCCAGAGNTCGCTATAGGATGACTGCCAGAGAAGAAAATTCGAGAGCCTGTATTCTCCAGCCGTTCGAATCACCAGGTCGGGATCCTTCATCTGCGGATCAGCCAGGTAGGCGGCAAACACGTCTTCGCTGATCTCCTCGATCCTGTCCGGGTCCATTTTTCCATCCCTGATATCCGCGCAGAGCGCCCGGACCGCGTTGATGATCTCCTGGCGCGAACCATAGTTGAGAGCAAGCCGCATGACCATCCCATCGTTCTCGGAGGTAAGGATCTCTGTTTCATGAAGCGTCTCCAGAACATCTGCTGGAAAAGAGCTGACATCGCCGATGGTGGTAAGACGGATGTTGTTGTCCATCAACATCTCCCGTTCCTTGACGAGGTAGGTCTTCAGCAGCTTCATCAGGAAGCTGATCTCCCGGCGCGGGCGACGCAGGTAGTTCTCCGTAGACAAGGCGAAGAAGGTTGCCTCCCGCACTCCCAGCTCACGACAGTGGGTCGTGATTCTGCGCAGAGATACAGCTCCTTCCTCATAGCCCCTCAGCCGCAGGAACCCCCGATTCATGGCCCAGCGCCCGTTACCATCCATGATAAAGGCGATATGCGCTGGAACCTGTTCAGGAGAAAACTTCACTCTCTCAGTCTCCTTCCGCCGGAGCCGGCTCGAGCCATGGATCAAGTGAAACGATCTGTGAGCGCTCCTTGCCCACCGACACGATCGCAATGGGACAGCCCGCGGCATCAGCGACAAAACGCAGGTATTCGCGGGCCTTCTCCGGCAGATCCTCGAAGGCTCTGCACTCTGTGGTGCTCTCCAGCCAGCCGGGGAAGGATCTGTACTGGGGAATCACCTCGCATTCCGTGGAGGCCGGATACTGGTCCGTCTCAACCCCATCAACGTTATAGGAGACGGCCACCTTGATCTCTTCGAGATGATCAAGAACATCGAGCTTGGTCACGACCATCGCATCGACATCGCCAAATTGAATCGCGCGCCGCAGGGCCACGATATCAAGCCAGCCGCAGCGCCTTGGACGCCCGGTCGTAGCGCCGAACTCCCCACCTACCTCGCGCAGGCTGGCAGCGGCCTCTTCCTGCATCTCGCTGGGGAAAGGGCCCTCCCCAACCCGTGTCGCATAGGCCTTGGTTATACCGAGAACCTTTCCCACCTTGCGAGCCGAGAAACCGGTCCCCGGCCCCAGCCCCAGGAAGGAGGTATTGGATGAGGTCACGTAGGGATAGGTTCCCATGTCGATATCGAGCANTGCGCCCTGGGCTCCCTCGAAGAGAATACCNGCACCCCNGGCATCCTGTTCATGGAGAAAGGNTGTNGCATCACAGACCCGGGGGCGCAGCCGTTCGGCATACGCGGAATACTCTTCAAAAACAGCATCGGGATCGATGGGGTCGCGGCCGTGGAGCTTCTCNAGCTCACGATTCTTCANCTCGCCAAGNTGAACAAGCCGTTCCCTGAGACCATCCGGATCGACGAATTCGGACATCCGGATACCCACCCGCGAAGCCTTGTCAGTATAGCAGGGNCCGATGCCTCTCAAGGTGGTGCCGATCTTTCCAGCTCCGCCGGCGCTCTCCTTCGCCTCATCCAGCGCGCTGTGATAGGGCAGCACGACATGGGCGCGGTCACTGATGAGAATATTCTCTTCATGGTCGAGNCCAATCTCCAGGAGTCCGTCNAGCTCGGCGATGAGCGCGCGNGGNTCGATAACAACTCCATTGCCGATCACGCAGGCCGTATCCTTCTTGAGAATTCCGGAGGGGATGAGATGGAAGATGTACTCCTGGTCCTCTACCTGCACGGTATGACCCGCGTTGGCTCCGCCCTGGTAACGAACGACGACGTCTGCATCAGCCGTCAGAACGTCTACGATCTTACCCTTGCCTTCATCTCCCCACTGAAGCCCTACTACACAGCTGTGCCGAGCGGGCCTGACTTGATTCGAACTGCTCATCTCTACTCTCTCTGCCGGCCTCATCGCCGCCCTCTTCAACCGTCAGACTCGAGCGGGACTTTCCCAGATCTCGGGTATCGCTGGCAGGGGCTTGGCGCTTCGGATCATCCGCGCAAAATCATCGAAAAGGAACGTGAAATCATTCGGACCAGGCGCCGCCTCCGGATGAAACTGCACCGTGAACAAGGGAAACTCCCTGTGATAAAGACCCTCGAGGGTCTGATCGTTAAGATTAATGAAATACGGTTCCACCTGGTCAGAGTCAAAGGAACCCGGAACCACCGCGTAACAGTGATTCTGCACGGAGATCTCGACCTTGCCGGTCCGCGTGTTCAGTACCGGATGGTTGCCNCCGTGATGACCGAACCTCAACTTTTCCGTGCGGCCTCCAAGAGCCAGCCCGGTCAGCTGGTGACCAAGGCAGATACCGAAGATCGGGTATTCACCGATGAGCGCCCGTATCGTCTCGATGGCATAGGGCAACCCCTCCGGATCACCGGGTCCATTTGAGAGAAAGACTCCATCGGGGTTCAATTCACGAACCTGCTCCGCTGTGGTATCCGCCGGCACCCGATGAACCTTGAAGCCCATCTCGTATAAAATTCTCAGGATGTTGTATTTCACGCCGTAGTCGAAAGCCACGATCTCGAGACCTTCGCCTAAACGCTCGGCCGTACGATTGTCCTTGAAGCAGGCCGAGAAAGGCGAGTTGAAGCCCTGCTCCCAAAGCTCCGGCTCCTCGCAGCTGACCTCCTTGACCATGTCCTGACCGCCGAGTCCCTCCCAGCTCNTCGCCTTCTCAACGAGAGCTTCATCCGAATCTTCGGATGTCGAGATAAGACCCTTGAGCGAGCCCTCCACCCTCANCANCTTCGTCACCGCCCGGGTATCGATTCCGGAGATCCCGACCACGCCATGGCGGGCGAGGTAACCGTCAAGGGGCTCACAGCTCCTGAAATTGGANGGCCGACGGCTCATCTCGCGAACAATAACCCCCCTGAGGGAGGGAGCACGCGATTCCTCATCATCCGGATTAACTCCGTAGTTGCCAATCAGCGGATTGGTCATCACCACCATCTGCCCATTGTAGGAGGCATCGGTAAAAACCTCCTGGTAGCCGGTCAGGGACGTATTGAAGACAACCTCNCCAATAGACTCCCCATCCGCACCNACAGAGATCCCGCGCAGAACGGTTCCATCCTCTAGGGCCAGCCTGGCGCATTTTTGAGACACTGAACTACTCCAACTCTTTTCCTCGACACCACATTATGTTGGGTGATCTGATTTTTTCCACGGATTTTGAAAAATCCCATGCCCGNCCGCGGCAAACAANCTCTTTACTTCGGACCGATGTACTCCNTGCCTCCCATGTAGGACTGAAGCACGCCGGGAATCCTGATCCNGCCATCGGCCTCCTGGTTCAGCTCGAGGATCGAAATCAGGATCCGTGGGCTGGCGATGGCGGTATTGTTCAATGTGTGACAGAAATGTACCTTGCCGTCTGAATCGCGGTAACGCAGATCGAGACGGCGGGACTGAAAATCATGAAAGCGCGAGGCGCTGTGGGTCTCCCCGTAGCTCTCCCGCGAAGGCATCCAGGTCTCAATATCAAACTTCTGCACCTGGGGCTGGCCAAGGTCTCCACCGCAGACGTTCACCACCCTGTAGGGNAGCTCNAGCGCCTGNACNACCTCCTCAGCGTTGCTGAGGATAAATTCGTGCATGCGCAGCGACTCCTCCTCATCGTTGCGGCAGACGANCACCTGCTCAACCTTGTTGAACTGGTGAATCCTGTAAAGCCCCCTGGTATCTCTTCCCGCNGCGCCGGCCTCCCTGCGATAGCAGGTCGAATAGCCCGCGTAGAGTCTCGGCAGATCGGCCTCGTCGAGAATCTCGCCGCTGTGATAGGCCGTCACCGGAACCTCCGAAGTGCCGATCAGGTACTTCCCATCTTTCTCACAGGCGTAGGNCTGCTCCTCCCCGCCGGGAAAATACGCCGTNCCCACCATCGGCTCNCGGCGAACGAGGGTAGGTACCAGCATCGGAGAGAANCCNTTTTCGACAAGGTGATTGAGGGTGAACTGCAGAACGGCAAGCTCGAGCAGGGCNCCCTCGTTCTTNAGCATATAGGTGCGCGANCCCGCCAGCTTNGCCGCNCNNTTCATGTCGATCAGGTCGAGCTCCTCGCCGAGCTCCAGGTGATCCTTCAGNGGGAANTCAAACTGNGGAATCTCGCCCCATTCGCGNACCAGGACGTTGTCTTCATCNGTCTCCCCATCAGGNACCTCCTCCGCCGGTATGTTGGGTACNAGCAGCATGAGCTCGTGGAGCTCATNCTCGANCGGCCCCAGNTCCTTCTCATANCCCTTGATNCGCTCAGCGATCTCCCCCATCTCNGCGATCCTCGCCTGCTTCTCTTCCCCCTCGAGAGTGGCGATTTCCTTGCCGACTTTTTTCTGNTCCGCGCGAAGCTCTTCACTCTCGAAGACCAGCTTCTTCCTCTGGTCATCCAGAGAGAGAATGCGATCTACCGACTCCTCGCAAGGAATATGNTTCTTGCGACCAGCCGCTTTCACCAGATCCGGATTCTCTCGCAGGGCTTTTAAATTGAGCATGGAACCCAAAAAATCATCGACAGGTAAGACCGGCGCGCATTCTGTCACCGCNACACCGGATTGCAAGAGGGAAAGTCCCGACAGGCNTATCNCCCCTCTTCTTTTGAATGAAATATTACCTTACTCTCGCCCNCTGCCGGNCTGTATCTTTTTCAGCAATAATTCCTTATGGNCATCCNCATCCGGACATACAATGTTCTACCNANTTGGAACGGAGCGGCGGGGTCAAGGNGGAAAGCAGAGCCCGGAGCCTTCCCTCCGCCGGAAACAAAAAGAGAAAACACATCANTGGATGAGCGCTCNTCTGCNCCTGGCCGGTGGCCGGCAGCCTGGNANCCGCTCTCCCGGGGAGTTCGACTTTTGCGAATGGAATCGAGGNTCAGGTCTCTAGAGNCCCGGAGGCTTCACGCCGCTGAGTTCGCNCTGCGGTCNGGNGATCNGAAGAACAGCTCCCTCATTANGGANAGCTGCGAGGCCCNGGAACGCCACATNGAGATCATCGAGACCGTGGGGCTGTTCGTCAACGGGACGATCGGCCGGCGCAGGCTCTACCGAAAACTGCTCGATACCAGCCGTAGAAGTGATGCCCGGCTGCAGGCTCCGGCTATAACCGCTCTGGGGCTGGCAATCCTGCTTTCGGACCCGGCCGCCGCGATGGGCCGCGAGCAGCTCAGGCGCTGCCTTCGAAGCCTGCTCTCGGCCCTCGGATGCCGGCGCCCGCTGCCGGTTGGTGAACTGCTCAACTGTCTTGGCGAAAGCCTGGGGCGGCTTGAGCTCAACATACCGGATATACCTCGAACTGGACTTGATGAACTCGAAGAGCAATGGGTCGACCTGGCTGTCGATCGGTATGCGACCGGCTTTCGATTGATTCCGGCCTCCGTATTTACCCGGTCGTTTTTCCGCCGCACCCTGTGCGAAAACGGGACTGCCGACTCGCGGGCTGACCCCGCCTGCTACCACCGGGAAAATGACAAGGCGCCGATCCTGCTCGAGCTGCACCCCGGTCTTTCGGAGGACATCGGCTTCGAATATTACGTCGATGATTCGGGGCTGTCGGAAATCGTTCTCGACACCGAAAGCCTTGGCTGGGGCGAAAAATTCCATGCGGCCCGCATCTTCGCCCTCTACAGCAACCTCGGCCGCGCCGCGCTCGAGGGTGTCCCCCTGCGAGGCCAGTGAGGCGAAGATGCGCTCTCCCACGCATCTCGCAGGCNTGAAGGTCCGGAGCCTCAGCCTCCTGCTGCTCCTGTGCGTTCCAGCCTGCTCATCGCGAAATTTTCCCTCTACCGAACCGGAAGCCGCCAGGCCCGGGGATGAGTGGTTCCTGATCCATCTGCGCGGCAAGGCGGCCGGCTATAGCTCCCAGCGCAAGGTTGTCGGCGAGAATGGCGACATCGAGACCATCTCCTTCACCAGAATGACGATCAAGCGCGGCAAGGAAAAGGTCTCGGTTGAAATGCGACTGGAGCTCCTCGAAAGCGCGGCGGGAAACATCCTCAGCTTCAGGAAAGAAGAAAAAACAGCCCGGCAGGGAGTCACCACCGTCGGCAAGGTCGTCGAGCCCGACAGGATGATGCTCGAGGTCACCTCCGGAGATTCCCCTGCCCGAACGCAGGAGGTTCCCTTCAACCCGGCGGCGCGAGGCTTTCAGTACGTCTCGGAGAGGATCAGCTCAACACTCAAAGAAGAGGGCGACCGGCTCGAGCTGGTGGTCTTCATGCCGGATCTTTCCCGCTGCGTAAAACAGGTCAGCACGCTGTCGACGCTGGAGAATGGTCTCCGCCAGATCGAAAACCGCCTGGAGGTCGCTCCTGGAAACAGCCTGGTGAGCACCGACTGGGTTGACGATAAGGGAAAAGCCGTCAGATCCAGCACGCCCTATCTCAGCCTGGAAACCGTACTCTCAAGCCGGGAGGAAATCCTGGCCGCTGATTTCAGCTCACCCCCGGAGATCTTCATCTCCAGCGCCATTCCCCTGGGCCGTTTTCTCGGCTGGAAGCGGCAGGAGATCGTCTACCAGCTCCGTATTCGCGATAAGAACCAGCCCATAGAGCTCCGGGAATCCGGCGCCGCGGGCCACGAGCTCACCGCCGCGGGAGAGAAGGGTNCCTGGAGACTGAAGGTCCGGGCTGTGGACGACCCGGACGCGCGGACCCTTCCTCTCGATCCCAATCCGCTGCCGAAACGTTACCTCGCCTCGACAGCCTACCTGCAGGTCGATGATAGCCGTCTCAACGAGCTCACGAAAAAAGTCATCGGAGAAGAAAAGAACAGCCTCAAGGCCGCGCGGCAGCTGGAGAAGTGGGTCTACAACTACATACGTAAAAAAAACCTCGGCACGGCCTTCGCCACGGCGAAAGAGGTNCTTGAAACCAGACAGGGAGACTGTACTGAGCATGCGGTGCTTCTCGCCGCCATGTGCCGAGCTGGAGGAATCCCCTCCCGGGTTGTCGCCGGCCTCGTCTACCATAAAAAAAACTTTGTCGGTCATATGTGGACAGAGGTCTATACGGGCAAATGGGTACCCCTGGATGCAACCATCGGAAAGGGCCGCGTGGAAGCCGACCACATCGCGCTCTCGGTTTCCGCTCTCGATAATTCCGCCGTCTCCGAGATGTTCGTCGGGCTCATCCCCTTTCTCGGCAATATGGACATCGAGGTCCTGGAGACAAGGTGAGCGGGGAGAAAGACGNCNGTTCCATTTCGCTNGAGGACTACGACTACGAGCTCCCNCCGGAGCTCATCGCGCAGCATCCTCCCCCCAGGCGCGCCGATTCCAGGCTGNTGGTCCTTGANCGCGCCCGCGAGGANCTCGAGCATCGGAGCTTCAGGGANCTNCCGGGTTATCTCCGCGANGGAGACATCCTGGTCCTCAATGAGACCCTNGTGCTNCCGGGNCGCCTGAGGGCTCGNAAGNAGAGCGGTGGAAAGGTCGAGNTCCTNCTCCTTGAACCTGTTGCCGACCGCNGCTGGCAGGTNTTGCTCAAGCCCGGGAANGCCTTTGCCGAGGGACGCTCNCTGGCNCTTGAAAAAGACCCCGGNANCNGCATCNCCTGTCNCGAACGCCGNGGGCAGACCTTNATCGTCTCCTTTTCCGCCGCCGGNNNCANCCTTGGNGAGGAGGANGTGAGGCTCNTGNCGCNGCGNNTCGGAGAGATCCCGCTGCCGCCCTACATCAGCCGCGAACAGCCGANCCGNNAANCTCCGGAGGATGNCGANCGCTACCAGACCATCTATGCGCGGGTGCCNGGATCNGCNGCCGCTCCCACCGCGGGCCTNCACCTGGAGGCCGAGGCCATCGAGCAGCTNGAGGCGGCAGGGATCGAGCTNCTNAGGCTNACCCTTCACATCGGNCTCGACACCTTCAAGCCNCTGTCCTCCGAGGCTCTCGAATCCGGCAGGCTTCATGGCGAGACGGTCGAGATCTCTNNGGCGACGGCCCGAAAGCTNCAGGANGCCCGGANCGAAAAAAGACGGGTCATCGCCGTGGGAACGACCACGACCCGCGCTCTCGAGAGCTTTGCCGACAGCGGCTTTCCCGCGTCCTTCCGCGAGAGAACCCACCTGTTTATCCGTCCGCCGAGGAAATTCAAGNTCGTCGATGGACTCATAACGAACTTTCACCTGCCGCGCAGCAGCCTGCTGATGCTGGTGAGCAGNCTCGCTGGCCGCGAGCGCATCCTTGCGGCCTACCGGGAAGCGATCAACAATGGCTACCGCTTCTTCAGCTATGGCGATGCGATGCTCATACTTTGAACCATGACAGCGGACAGATCATCATCCACCGGCGATGCCAGGGCNCCGAGNTGCTGGTACTGCGATCGCCCACTGGGCCTTGACTACCTTCTCAGGGACGCGATCCTGCGTCCCCGAAGCGAAAGAGACGGNGGACCCTACCACCTGTACTTCTGTACCTGCTGCAATCGCCAGAACCANTGCGAAAAATCGAAGAAGAAACGCTGGTTCAGCTCACCCGACACCCGGCCGGGCCGGNTGGACTATCTCCTNGGACGCTTCGTTGGCCANCCCCAGGATTTNCTCAAGACCATGAGCTGGTANGAAGCCAACGAGGAGCGNCGNCGCTATTTCTTTGANCATGACGGCGACTACNGNTACAGCGGAGGCTGGCTCAAGNGGCTGNTTCNAGGNNCCCTCTTNCNCNCGAAAACAGGGATGCCGNAAGCCGNCGGCGGAGAGNCCCGGGCNGAGCGAAAAGAAGAAGACAANNGGGNAANGGACGCCGNAGGAANGAAGNNAAAGGCGGGGCAGGCGCCGCCGCNGGCCGCTCCCCGCCTGGTCACNCCCTGGCAGATCCTGGGCGTGAAGGCAAACGCCAGCCCCGAAGAAATACGCGNCGCCTTCCACAAGCTGGCGGTCCAATACCACCCCGACAAGGTCCACCACATGGGCGAAGATTTCCAGAAGGTAGCCCACGAAAAGTTTCTGGAGCTGCAGAAAGCCTACAACCGGCTCACCAGTCGATCCCCCTGACCCCCGCGATACGCAGGATATTTCTGGACCTTGCTGCCGCCTGCCGCTAATTATCTCTTTTCATCCGGAACACAATTTTACCTGCCAAGGAGAGATTCATGCCTTCCCCAATCACAGTCGCCGTCACGGGCGGAGCCGGACAGATCGGCTACAGCCTGCTTTTTTCAATCGCTCGGGGGGCGGTCTTCGGTCCTGACCAGCCCGTGCGCCTGAAGGTACTCGAGATTCCGCCGGCCATGAAGGTCGTCGAAGGCGTCGCGCTCGAACTCGAGGACTGCGCCTTCGGTCTCCTCGATGGACTCGAACTCAGCGATGACCCCGACACCGCCTTCAGCGATGCCAACTGGGCGCTCCTGGTGGGCTCAAAGCCCCGCGGNCCGGGAATGGAACGGGGAGACCTGATCAGGGAGAACGGCCCGATCTTCGTCAGCCAGGGCAACGCGCTCCAGAAGGCCGCGGCCGACATCAGGGTGCTGGTTGTAGGCAACCCCTGCAACACCAACTGCCTGATCGCCCGCGNAAACGCTCCNGAAATNCCTGCTGACAGGTGGTTCGCCATGACACGCCTCGACCACAACCGGGCNGTCAACCAGCTTGCGAAGAAATCAGGCGCCGATGTGAACGCCGTCNNAAGGGTCACGATCTGGGGCAACCACAGCGCGACCCAGTATCCCGACTATCACCATGCCCTGATCAACGGGAGCCCGGCCANCTCGGTCATCGATGATGATGCCTGGCTCCAGGAAGAATTCATCAGCCGNGTGCAGAAGCGGGGAGCAGAGGTCATCGAGGCGCGCGGNAAATCTTCCGCNGCTTCNGCGGCGANCGCNATCTGCGATCATGTCAGNACCTTTCACTTCGGAACCCCGGAGAACGACTGGACCTCCGCGGCTGTCGTCTCGGATGGAAGCTACGGCATCACCGAGGGNCTCCTGGCCTCCTTCCCGATCAAGGCAAGCCCCGATGGCTGGGAGATCGTGCAGGATCTCGAAATCAACGATTTCTCGCGTGGAAAAATCGANGCNAGCGTCGAAGAGCTNCAGCTGGAGCGCGGCATCGTGGGCGACCTGCTATGATCAGTTTCATCGGNCTCGATTTCCAGCCTGGGCGCGCCAGCGCCGCGGCTCTTGGGCGGGATCTCAGCGTCCCGGCAAGAACCAGCGCCGCCGTGGCCGGCTGCTACGAGGAGGACGGTACGGGAGTGCAATGTGTCCCCCCTGCCGAATGGCTTCGAGCCGGGGGGTTCGCCCTCCAGGAGCTCTATTGCGGGCTACCTCTGAAGTCACGCAAGATCTGGGGCCTCGGNNTGAGCGGNCCCGCCGGCTGGATCGCCCTCGACCTGGATTTCGAGCCNCTCTGCGACTTGCGNCTGCCCCCTGCCGCNGNGCTNNTCGATGACCTGCNGGACTGGCTCANCAGGAATCCCCGCCTGGANCCCCGGATCTCCCTGNTCCTCTCACCCAAGGATCTCTTCCGCTTCCGGATGAGCGGAGCNNTAGCTGCCGANGCNACCAGCGNCTGCGCNGCGGGGCTTCTCTCCGCCAGGCGGCGNGACTGGGACCGCGNCAAGCTCGAGGCGGCNGNACTGTCAACNCGGTGGTTTCCCCCCGTCTTNCCGAGCTCCGCCCCAACGAGCCGNCTGAACCAGGATGGNATGCGCCAGACNGGATTACCCGGCAGCCCGTGGCTCGTCGCCGGCTCAACCTCCAGCCTGGCNTCCATGATCGCCAGNGCCGACATGGGNGCCCGGAAGCTCTGGNTTCCAGGCGCNGGGGAGCACCCNGTCTACTCGATCGGTAAACGNCANCCCGGNNGAGANCCCGGNTGTTCCGCCNGGCTATTGGCTGAGCGAATCNCCCATCGANGACCAGCTACTCCTCGTTCGTNAAGNTCCCGCGCACGCNGGCTGCAAAGCTNGAGACATNGANACCGAGCTNGAAGGNNCCGGCTACGAGGTGGAGGGCATCGAGACNCTGAAAGCCGAAGCCGAGCTTGGAGCCGCGGCGNTGGCCGCGGTNGGCTCCGGNCTGCTGAAATCCTGGNCGCGGTACTACACGCTGCTCCANAANCTTCCGNNGGCCTCCNCGGNAANCCNGGNAGACGCTGAACCCCNGGANGCCAGCCCCGGCAGCTGANCTCAGCCGCCCAGGAAGCTNAGCTCTCCAGCNGGAGAATCCAGCAGGCCGGCGCCGTNAAGCCGGTCAAAGAANAGCTTCATGGCCTCGAGCTTGTCCTCCCCGAGGTCGTAATCGATGAGGCTGCCCAGGTAGTGGATCCCCGCGGCCACATCGAAGTCGGCGGGCAGGTCGGCGCCCGCCACGATCTCATCAATACGAAGCAGGCCCGCTTCCTTGGCCCGCGCGAGCCGCTCGATAAGAAAACCCTGGACCGAGGCAGCCGCAACGGCCTCCTGCCTGCAGGCCCAGAAGGCATAGACGAAGGGAAGGCCCGTCCAGCGCGTCCATTCAGTCCCAAGATCCGTANCCAGCCAGTCAGCGTAGCGCCCGCCGGCCAGCGCTGCATCACCGATCAGCAACACGGCATCCAGCCCGGATAGCTCATCAGCTCCACCAGCGAGATAGTCCTTCATAGAAGCCGGATCACAGGGAACAAACTCAGGCTCGGCGCCCCAGACCTCCCTGAACAAGAGCCGGGTCAGCAGGGCCGAGGTCATCGAGCAGGTATCCAGGCCGACCCGCTTCACCGAGGAGAGGCTCTCGCGGTAGTAGAGGCGTATGCTGCGCACCCCCCCATAGCTCGAGATACCGATCCCGGGAACCACACGGTAATCCGGGCTCGCGATGGAAGCCACCACCGGTATCAGGGCAACATCGAGCTCGGCGACCTCGAGCAACTCGGCAAGCCGACTGGGAACGTGGTAGCCCATGCTCATTCCATCCTTCGCTTCACCCAATCCCCAGAGAAGNGGCAGCGCGTTCAGGTAATCGATGCCGCCCAGCCTGAGAAGACCATCTCCNGAGGCGGCCGTTGAACCCTGGATGCCGTNAGNTTCCTGCATAGTTGTATACGAGAACTGAGAACTGGTTGATTGAAATAGAAGGCGCTGATTATAGATACCTGTAGCGACAGTTGACAAGTAAGACAAGGCGTACGAGCATGGGCCGTGTCATGAAAAAGGCTCGAAAATAATGCTCAGCCGCAAGAACAGACGCCGGCTGAGAAACTACCTGGTCGGTCTCATCGGCCCCCGCCTGGCCCGAATCTGGGGCTGGAGCCTGAGAAAACGCATCCTGCCGGGGGGTGTCGAGGAGAAAGATGGATGGGTCAACCCACCGGGCCTGATTGTCCTCGTTTGGCATCAACGNCTCTTCACGCTGGCGACCAGCTTCCCCGACGCGGGCTTCAAGACCCTCGTCAGCCCCCATGCAGATGGAGAGATGCTGGCNAGAATTGTCAAAGGACTCGGACACGATGCCATTCGCGGCTCCACCACCAGGAGATCTGTCGCCGCCATCAGGGAATTGATCCGGGCTAAAAAAGAAAANGTACGGATNGGCATAACCCCTGATGGACCGCGCGGTCCTCCACGCAAAATTCAGCAGGGAGCCATCTACCTCGCCTCAAAAACCGGCCTGCCGATCCTGATCACTGGAATCGGGCTGGCCAATAGCTGGACCTTCAATTCATGGGACANGTTCAAANTCCCTAAGCCTTTCAGCCGCATACTCTTGCNTCTGGGTGAGCTGGTCGANATTCCGCCCGATCTCAATCGGAAGGAAATAGAGGAATGGCGCCAGANGATCGAAATAGCCATGTGCGAACTCTCCGACGATACCGATGAGCGCTTCGAGGAGCTCTATGCGGGCTCCTCGAAGCTCCGTGGAATGTACCAGAGGTGAAAAATCGCGCTCCTGGGACGCCCCAATCCCATTATTTACCTCGATCAGCGCCATCCCGGCTTGCGCCGGGAAGCGTGAAGAAATAGAATTCACCTGCCTGGTACGCCGCACGTTTCGAGGGTCGCAGGACCCTATGAATGGATAATCCTCGAGCNGGAACCTTCTGTCTTTTGCTCGCCGTTGGGCTNGGCATCTGGAGNGTATTCAACAGCCTCGANCAGGGGAACCGGAGGCTGGTTCTNCNTGATCCCTCCANCGGCGTTCAATCGNCCGTGAAGCCCCCCGNGCCGCCNTCCGTCATCGAGACCCTCGATCCGGANCANCTTGTTGAGGCGAAGGTTGTCGATCCATTGGGNAAACCGATCGNTGAGGCTCTCGTACGCTGCGGCAATATNGAGACGCGATCCGATCNCCTCGGAANATTCAAGCTTCCCAGCGGAAGCGAANAGATAGAGNTCTCGCACCAGGAATANTTCCCCNCCACCATCAGNTCTCTCGCCAATCCAGCGAAGAACCCGCCGNCAGGTGAAGAGGAATCCCGACCCCTGGANGAAATCGTACTCGTTCCNGGNTGCAGGCTCAGTGGAACGGTATACNATTCGCTCTCCTCCCCCCTCCCCGGCACCAGGATNNACTTTGAANCGACCCCCGGNGTCTATNTCGAGCCCGGAATTTCTGGAGCTGATGGAACCTGGNANAGCCCGCTNCTGCAGCCCGGGCNGGTAAAAATATTTTNCAGTCATGCAGGCCATNTCCCCCGCTCCNNCTCCGTCAACCTNGCCGAGNACAACCGCAACAGAANCATCGAGACTGTTCTCNGCCCCGGAAANCCTNTGCGAATCCGAACCCTTGATGAAAAGGGCGCCTACCTTCCGGAGGCCAGCGTNTGGGCTGACCGGCCNGTNCTTACCGGCAAGGGGCATNCGGTCTCAAGCTACCTCGGCCGGACAGACGANCTCGGGNTCCTCCAATGCGCCCTCCCNACACCAGNGCCGNNAAAGATAAGGNTTCGCCGNACGGGATACCGGGAAAAAATACTCGNGCTCGTTGCCGAAAAAACNGNGGTCGTCAACCTGGAGGTCACCCTGGANAGNGGNCTGGTNCTCACGGCCCATGCCATCGACAGCAAGAGCGGACTNCCCATCAGNCNCGAANCGGTTGAGGTCGAGCTCCAGAGCGATGGAGANTTCCGNCCGGCAAGCAACNTAGCCATCGAATATCACTCTCTCGNCGANGGAGAGATCCGCATCNGCCTGCCCCCGGNCCCTGGNAAATACAGGCTCCGGGNCAGCGGAGAAAATGACTGCTATGGANTCTCAAAAATCATCTCCTTTGACGGNANAAAGTCNCCGGCCGCANGCCTCGTTCGCCTCAGCCCNGCGCGCTCNCGCTTCCAGGGANTGGTCACNTTTGAGCAGAGGGCTGTGCCGCGGGCNCTGGTGGAANTGCTGAGCTCGGTAGGAACCTGGTCCGGACATACCACCCTCTATGGTGTCCGNGTNGCCCGGCCGACACGNGCGGTAATGAGCACCCACACCGACTCCGCGGGAGCCTTCCGTTTCAGGCAATTCGAGCCGGGCTCCTATCGCATCAGGGTGAGCCACCCCCATCACGCGACCTACCAGGGAGAAACGATCGAGCTGCCCCTGGCTGACCCAGCCAGACGACATCCTCTGCGCCTTGCCGCGGGAGCGGTCATCGAGGGCCGGGTTCTATCGCCGCAAGCAAAGGCTATCGCAGGTGTCCCCGTAGTGCTCAGCTCGTCGAGGTGCTCCCCGAGAAGTACCTTCACCGACCCCCAGGGCAGGTACTCCTTCAGCGGACTTCCAGCAGCCTCCGACATCCGGATCGAGGTGGGAAGCGGCGAAGAGACGGAAGCGGAAGTCGACATCGAATGGACCGGAAGAAGCGGCCGGGGCGCCGCCGCGGCTGAGAGCCTGACCCTCGGTGTAGGGCAACGGCTGGCCTTTGACCTCCTGGCCCAGGGCCGGGAAGAAAACGGCGGGCTCCACGGCTCGGTAACCCTTGATGGCAACCCCCTCCATACGGATCTTTCTCTCCTCAGCCTGCCGGAGATGGGAAAATCCCCGGCCTTCTCCAGTGATGCGAACGGCGCCTTCAGCCTGTCCCCGTTGCCGCCGGGGAAATACAGGCTCAGCGGACGAGGATTTCAATTTGAGAGAGAGCTCTCGATCCCACCCGGAGAGGACGTGGAATTCAGCGTCTCCTTGAAATCCCTGGTGTATGACCTCGAGATCGCCTCGAACGCGACCGGCGCACCGCTCGGCATTCCCTGCAGGGTCACGGCAGAGATGACCGGCGCCACGGCCAGCCAGCTGGCGCAGGCTTCCTGGACAAAGCGGGCGATCATCGCGGCCTCCGGCCAGCTCGTCCTGAAAGGATTGCTTCCCGTAAACTACCGCCTGCGGCTGGAGGCGGAGAACCATGTCCCCGCCACAGTAAGAATCAATCCCGGCAAGGGCCGCAGTGGAAGGGCGACCCTGAGACGCGGAAAAAAGACCCGGCTGAACCTGAAGAAGCCAACCGGCGAGGCCTTCAGGGGGGAGGTGGCTGTCGTGATTT
>PAOC01000125.1:0-15000 GCA_002708465.1 Planctomycetota bacterium | reverse complement strand
TGGAACTCGGCGGAATAGTTCAGGATGTAGAACATGGTGCGTCCGCCAAGGATGCCGCTCAGCAACATGACCATGCTCAGGTCGTAGAAGACATCCTCCATGCCCCACTTGCGAACAATGCGGGTGGCCATATAGACCGTCAGCAGGTAGCCCAGAACGATCATCAGACCGTAACCGTGAATCGGCAGTCCAAAAAGCTCAAAGATGACAGGTCGCATGTATCGGGTTCCCCTGATTTTCTACCCCGGAATACTATAGCGAACCCAATCCAAGGTCAAAGCCGCTGGAGGCGGGAAGCATCTTTGTGGAAAAAGATGTCAGGGAAAGCTATCCTTCGGACCGGCTTCGACCCTGACCTCCCTTTTAGACAGCGAGAACCACTAAATGGCCAAGAAGAGAGTTCTGCTCCTGGGTTCGACAGGATCTATCGGAGAGAACACCGACAGGGTGGTTCGGAATCTGGCCGGAGAGCTCGAGCTTGTCGGGCTCGCAGCTCACTCCAGTTGGGAGCGCCTGCTCGAGCAGATNGCATCGCACCACCCCGAAGCGGTTGCACTGGTCGACCCGGAGGCCGCCGGCAAGCTTCGCGCNGCGCTTGANAANNCCGANGACAAANCCNNCGCTCTCCCCCGGATNTACGAAGGAGAGGAAGGGCTCGTCGAGCTCGTGCGNGAGACGGAGGCCGATGTNCTTGTCGCCGCCATCTCCGGAGCCGCCGGGCTACCCGCCAANATTGCGGCCCTCGANACCGGTAAAGACCTNGCCCTCGCCAANAANGAATCGCTCGTNATGTCAGGCTCCATACTCACCCGNCTGGCACGGGAAAANGNNCGCCGGATNCTACCTGTCGACAGNGAGCACTCGGCCATCTTCCANTCACTCGAAGCCGGTAGNCGCGAAGAGGTGGNNCGTGTCATCCTGACCGCATCGGGAGGTCCCTTTCGCCAGACGAGCGCNGAAGAGCTGNAAAAGGTNACNCGCCNGGATGCTCTCAACCATCCTACNTGGGAGATGGGAGAAAANATCACCATCGACTCGGCCACCCTGATGAACAAGGCCCTGGAGATTATCGAAGCCCGCTGGCTATTCGACCTTCCNCCGGAACAGATCGAGGTGGTCGTGCATCCCCAATCGATCATCCATTCACTTGTCGAATACAGGGACGGATCCACCATCTGCCAGCTGGGTCCGCCGGACATGAGGGTTCCGATCCAATACGCCCTGACCTATCCGCGCAGGCTGCCGCTGCCAACGGAGCAGCTCAGCCTGGCCGAGCTCGGGCAGCTTACCTTCGAGTCCCCTGACACCGANCGTTTTCCGGCCTTACGGCTGGCCTACGAAGTTCTTGAACAGGGAGGAACCGCCGCTACGGTCTTTAACGCNGCCAACGAGGTCGCGGTNGCGGCNTTTCTTAAGGAAGAAATACCTTTTCTGGGCATCCTCAAGGTGGTAGAGANCTGCCTCAANCAGCACAATGTCGTGGANAATCCCGATCTGGAAAACATATTCNCCGCNGATGAATGGGCCAGANTGGAAACNGAAAAAATACTCNAACTTGAATGCAAAGAAAGCTCCTGAAACTGGCGAAGAAGAGAANTAGAGTNACAAACTGACCCGGCCNGAAAGTACCGGAACCNCAAACGACAAATNGCAATAAAGACCCCTCATTAACCTATGACCGTAATCTACGCATTCCTNGCAATCGGAATCATCATCTTCCTGCATGAGCTCGGGCACTTCATGGCCGCGAAGTTCGTTGGAGTTCCCGTCGAACGATTCGCCCTCGGATTCGATCCCTATAAGCTGCGCCTGTTCTCTTTCAAGCCGGGCGAATATATCGAATTCCTTGGCAGATTTCGAATCTCACTTGGCGCCTCGAATGCTGCCGGAACCGACAGCCAGGCCCCCGACCAGTCGGCAAATGGAACCGCCTCCCCCGCCGCCTCCAGCCCGAAAGAAAGCGTACAGACCGAATACCTCATCGGCCTCGTGCCCTTCGGCGGCTACGTCAAGATGACCGGCGAGAACCCCGAAGAGGAAGAAGGATCGTGTCCTGACGGACTGCAGAACAAATCAGCCGGCGCGCGAGCCCTGGTGTTCGTCGCGGGGGTCGTGATGAACATCATCTCCGGCTTCTTCTTTTTCATCCTGGCATTCTCCTCAGGTGTCGAATTTCCGGCGGCAACAGTCGGTGGAACGATCCAGGGAATGCCGGCCTGGGAGGCCGGACTGCGAACCGGCGACCAAATTGTCGAGGTCGATGGAAAACCCGTCAAAGAATATACGGAGGTGCTGCTCGGCATAGCTCTTGGCGAGAGAGGCACCAAGGTGGACATCAAGGTTGAGCGCCCCGCCTCAAAGCCCGGCGGCAGCCCCGCGACCCTGGACTTCTCGGTTCCAAGAGCCTGGAACCCGGCCCGGGGCATGAGCTCCATCGGCCTCCAGCAGGTTTCCGCCGAGGCGACCCTGGCTGGAGAGCCGCCGAACGATTCCGCCGCTCACAAGGCGGGATTGAAGAAGGGCGACCGCATCATCGGCGCGACCCTGGGCGGGGTCGAGCTCCCTCCCCTGCCCAGCCAGCAACTCATGCGTGTCCTCCTCCAGCACATACAGCTGTTTCCAGATGAAGCCGTTGACCTGGCGGTGGCAAGAGACGGGCAACCGTCTCCTCTCAAGATCAGGCTTGAAGCTCCCCAGGATCCCAAGGCCCCAGTGGTGCCAAGGATTGGNGTAGCTGCAGGAGGAGGCACGTTCGTCAAGAACATAGCCGGAGGCTCCGGCGCTGAGAGCATCTTCAAGCCGGGTGACCGGCTTCTCTCCATCGACGGGGAGACGGTACGCAGTATGCAGTGGGAGCAGTTGTCGAAACACTACGCGAAGGACTCCCTCGCCCTCAAGCTCCTCAGGGCTGGAAAAGAAAACGAAGCCGTGCTCAGCGGAAATAATCTCCTGCGGTTGCTGCTCACTGACGAGGTCCAGTGGACCGGGAGAGACCTGGAGGTCGGAGCCCTGTCTGAAAGCAACGCCGCCTACAAGGCCGGCTTGAGAAAAAGCGACCAGGTTCTTCGGATTGGCGATAAAGAGGTTTACTCCATCGACGACCTCTCGGCTTACCTGGCTGAAAACGCCCAGGCGAACCACGAACTCGTGGTCAGCAGGAAAAGCGAAGAGAAGAAGCTGACCCTTTCCGCCGATGCCTTAAAAGAAGATGCNGGNATCACCTGGAGAACCTTTCCGACGATCTCTATGGTCACTCCGAACGGTCCCGCGGCCAGNGCGGGAATCACCGCCGGCTCAAAGATCCACGAAATCAACGGCAAGGAGATCTTCAGCTTTGCCGAGTTGTCATCNAGCATCACGGCCTACGCCGCCGAAAACAAGGATTCCGAGGCCGCCGGGAAGCTGAAGATCGGGTGGGTCGACGCCAAGGGAGACAAACAGGAGGGAAGCCTGGCGGCTGCTTCGCCCGCGCCTGCCAATTGGGGCTTCGTGCTCAAGAGCGCGACCGTGGTCGTCCAGGCGGGGTTCCTCGCTTCTTTCAAGCTTGGTGTCGAACGCAGCATCATTACCGTTGACCAGGTCTTCCTCACCCTTCGAAGTCTGATCCGAAGAGATGTCGAAGCCAAGAACCTCGCCGGACCGGTCGGTATCATTCACATCTTCTCTCGAGTGGCGGCCGGAAGCCTGATCCAGCTCCTGTTCTGGATGGGAATGGTCAGCATGAACCTAGCCGTCCTCAACCTGCTGCCAATCCCGATCCTTGACGGAGGACATCTCTTCTTCCTGTTGATTGAAAAGCTCAAGGGCTCCCCAGTGAGCACGCGTATCCAGTTCGCCTCGATGCAGATCGCCATGATTCTATTCCTGTCGTTGGCTCTCTACGTCACCTGGAATGACATCACCCGCCTCTTCTCCGGATTTTAACCGCCGGGAATAACGAAGCGCGACGTCCCCGCTCGCTGGTGCCGAAAAACAGAATGATCTACCTGCGATCCATCTTATTCGAATGCGCCTTCGCCTTCCTGACCTTCTGCCTTGCCTTGGTGAACTGTATTCTCGGTTTATTCAACAGGCGAATCATCATAGCCACCGGCCGGGTCTGGGGAAGAGGGACCACGCTGCTGCTGCGCCTGCTCTGTGGAATTACCATAGAAATTCGCGGGCGGGAACATATCCCCGAAGGGGCGGCCATCGTGGCCTCGAAGCATCAATCCACCCTCGAGGCCGTGCTCTTTGCCGATTTCCTCTCTAACCCGATCTTTTCCATGAAGGCGGAGCTTACCCGGATACCCCTGCTGGGATATTCGATCCGCAGATCCGGCGCGATACCTATCAAGAGAAGCGGTGGCGTCGCCTCCTTGAGAATGCTGATTCGCCGCGCGAAGGAAGCCTTCAAGGAAGGTAAGCAGCTGCTGATCTTCCCCGAAGGGACCCGCACGCCACCCCGCACCAGGGGAAAATACAACCCTGGCGTGGCTGCCCTCTATTCACGCTGCGATGTTCCCGTGACACCCGTAGCCCTGAACTCAGGCTCCTTCTGGGCACGCCGCACCCTGCTCAAGCCGCCGGGGCGGATCATCATCGAGTTCCTGCCGGCCATCGAGCCCGGCCTGGAGAGAAGAGCCTTCCAGGAGCTCCTCGAGAACAGCATCGAGGATGCCACCATGAAGCTCGAGCAGGAATCCCCCGGCGCCTGAAACGGGCCCCCGCAGCCGCCCGGCAGGATTGGATTGGAGTCAGGTAGCCCGCCAACCATCCGGAGCCAGGAGCTCATNCGGCCTGTAGGCGGCCTTGTACTCCATGGACTTGCAGCCGTTGACGTAATAGCCCAGGTAGAGATGCCGCTTGCCCAGCCGNCGAGCCTCTTCAATCTCGCAGAGAACATCAAAAACACCCAGGCTTCGCCTGGGAAAATCGGGATCGATGAAGGCGTAGATGGAGTTCAGTGATCGTTCCGCCTCACCGACATAGGCAACAGCGACCAGGCGCTCATCGAGACGGTAGCAGAACTCGAGGGTTGAGACCGCGTTGAAACAGAAGGTCTCATAGTACTCCTCAGAGCTCATCGTGACTGAAGGCCAGCCTCTGCGAGCCTCGCGATCGGCATGATGGGCCCTGTAGAGATCCAGTCGCTCGTCGTCAATCCTGGGCTCTCCCACCTCGACCCGCAGATCCGAGTTTTTCCGCAACACTCTACGCTGGCTTCTTGAAGGCTCGAAGCGATCGACCGGAACCCTCATGGAGAGGCACTCGGAACAGCCGCTGCAGAGAGGACTGAACAGGATGCTGCCAAAACGCCGCCAGCCCTTCTCGAGCTTCTCGTCGTATTCGCTTGGCAGCAGATCGGCAACCAGCTGGTACCTCGTCCTCGCATCCCTGTCGGGAAGGTAGGGACATAGCTCCGGCTCGGTATCCAGCTGCGCGACCTCAATCATCCCTGGGCCTCATTCACCACTCTCGGAAAGAATCTTACGATAAACCCGGCGGGCTTCATCATAGGCCTTCGCCGCCTCCTCCAATTCAGACCTGCGAATCCTGCCCTTTTTCTGCGACCAGCATTGATCAACCGATTCAAGGCACCACTGCGCGCTCCTGGCCGAGGCCCTGACGGGGTTTCCGTCGATGATCACGAAAACCGGATTGGTGTGACAGCTCGGTAGAATCCGAAGAGCGACCCAGCTCGATTCCTTCAGCTCCACCTCGGCGGAAAAATCCTGGAGCTTCCCGTCGGCGACGATCTCTTTTCGCAGAACAGCCTCGCCGTTGACAACGACCTCAACGGGAACCTTTCTCGTTTCTCCCAGGCGCGCGCGCTCGATATGCCAATAGGGCTTCTGGCTGTAGGGCCGCCCTTTCAGATCAGGATTCGGCCTCTCATCCAGCATCGCGGCCACCCGGGCGCTGACCCTGACCTTGCCGGCCCGCGCAAGCTTCAGCTCACTGCCTCCCTCGCCGACCGCAACCGAACCGACCTTGAAATCAACCAGGTGGCTGCGGCCGTCGCCGACATAGGANCGCCCATTCTTCAGCTCNTCACAGAACCGGTCGAAATCGAGCTTTCCATCGAGCTTGCAGTAAACCCTGCCGAGNCCTACCCGTTCACCGTAGATACAGGGAAAATCAGTCTCTCCACTGATCCTGGTCCGAAAGCCGCAGTTCAGGGTGTGGTACCAGATATTCAGCTCCCAGACGTAGGGCGTATCGACTGTCGATATAAAATCAACGACCCCGTGAACCACGTCGACAATGTATTCGTTCGCGCCGATGCNGTTGAAGGGAGGNATGACGTAGTTGGGAAGCTCAGCCGTTNCCACNTTCAGNCCCCAGCCGCTGTGAGAGAAGCCGACGACACCNCCCTGTTTTTTNCCCCAGGCGAGAACCGGCAGATCCCAGCTTGGCCATTGCTCGATCCGCTTCGTGCCGGGGTAATCATCCTCTGTGAGCCTCAGCAGGCAGAGATGGCCCGCGTGCGAAGANGGGAANCCGGAGACCTCGACATCGTAGCGCATCAGGTAGTCACCCTTGCTGAGATCGCTGACCCTGCCGTCAAAGAACTGTTTCTGAAAATACCAGCAGGGCCCCCAGCTCAGAACACAGCCGACATTCAGATCCTCTCCCAGGATGTGGCGCATCATCGACTTCGGAGTCACCCCCTCGTTGGGACTCTCGTAATGAGCGCAGCCGGCGGCGTGAATATGATGGTCTCCGCTGTACCAGCCCAGCTTCTTGGCGTGAAACCACCTTCTCAACTTGAAATTTTCCCGGGATGTTTTCTGCCCGGCAGGAACAACCACCTCCCTGCTGTCGAGGTAGTACTCCGGGCCCCGACCGTATTCGATCGAATACTTTCCCGCGGGCAGGGAGACGGACTCTTCGTGATGGCGATAGATCTGCGAATGGAAGAAAAAGTCCGGCTCGAGGCGGCGCGATTTATGGGGGTAGACCCGGCCGCGCGCATCGCGAATGACGAACGAGGCGCTGGTGGGCTTGCCATCCTGATCGATGATGCCGAGAACGACCTCCGTCGAGGGAACGCAATCGAAGAGGATATTCACCTCGTTCCTGAAGCCGAGATCCTGGGTTCCCTGGCCAACGTTGAATTCGATCTTGGCCTCGCGCTTACCGGCATCGCGGGAATAGATCTCGACAATTCTGTATTCAAGGCCGAGACCGGAGAGGGTCCTGTTGAGAGGACGGGAATCAAAGGCCTGGATGTCCATCCAGCGGTCCCCCACCTGGGCCTGCGTGACNCTCACCTTAGGATCCGCAGCGCCGCTTGAACGCTTATAGAGAGGCTTCGCATTGGGACTCGCGACCTTCAGCGCAGCCGTCACCCCNGCCTCATTATGCACCCGCACCAGGAAGGCTCTCCAGCCCTGCTGGATACACTCGGCCGCGGCCGGGCCGCGACCCACCTTGACCCGGCTCTCGGGATTGATGTGCACCGAGAAGAGAACATGCGGTGCCAACAGAGCCTGAATCCCCGCTACGGCCTCCCGCCCCCCCTTGCCGATAGCCGCTTCTAGGGCTCCCGCCTCTTTGGCTGAGAGCGGCCTGCCAATATAGGCCAGGGCTTCTTTCACCCGGCGAACCTGCGACACCAGGGGCTGAAGTTCGACCCCCGCAACCGGCTTCAATTCATCCGGCGAAGCCCAGGACGGCGCCGGGAAACCTGAAAAAGCGAGCAGAAGAAAGAGGCTGACCAGTACGTTTCGGCGGCTCATCCTGCACTCCTGTTTTGTAGTTGGTAGATATTGGGACAGGCTCGGTGATAATACATCGAGGAGACTCAATAATCGATGTGATGCTGGGGGGCAAATCGACAACATTGGAGATTGTCGTCAAGCCCCAGGCCGTTCATCAACGTAAGCGGATCGACGGAATGAAAAAAAATCGGGTCCTGGTCACGATACTGCTGATCATTTGCGGCTTCGTAGCCTACCGGATCCTGCGTGAGGTCCCGATCGGGCATGAAGGAGCCCGGGACNTTCCCCGCATCGAGAACCGCGAGCGGGAAGAAAAGAAGACTCCCGCTGCCGAGGCGGGCAAGACGGATAAACCGCAAGCCNCCTCCGGGCCAGTGAAGCCTGCCCTGGGAAACGTNATTGCCGGACGCGTGGTGACGGCGGATGNGCGGCTCGCGATAGCNGATGCCATCATCTCCCTGCTCAATGATCCCGGAACGAAGACAACAACNGCCGAGGACGGCTCCTTTCANCTCGCCCCGGTAGCGCAGAATCCCAACGACCTGCTGATTCGGGCTCCCGGCTACGGAGTNACCACCCGGCCGCGGGTTCCCCCCGGCGTCAAGGAGCTCGTCATCCTGCTGGAGGAGGAGCTGACGCTTCGCGGAACGACCATCTTCCCCGATGGCAGACCTGCCCCGAATATCGAGCTTCTCCTCCACTCCGCCGCGACTCTCGAGGCGGACCCGTTCTCGCGCGCCGCAGCTCTCCACGGAGGGCGGCCGGCGGAAGCACGGGGCGCCAGCGACAGCCAGGGAGTCTTCTCCATCGGGGGACTGTCGCAGCGGGACTGGTTCCTTCGCACCAGGGGTCCCGGGATCGTCGAGCAGATCCTCAATGGGGTGGTCTGGGTCAGGCCGGAAATACAGCCGATCGAGGTCGTCGTTGAGCCTGGAATGTCCATCACCGGAAAAGTCATAGACCAGTCTGGGAATTCTCTCCCGGACCTGGAGGTCCGGGTCTTCGCGGAATTGGACCTGAACCTGGCTGTCATCCTCACAGAAAAAACCGACGACGAAGGGCGATTCGTCCTCGGCGGTCTCAGCAAGAGAACCTTCGAGCTCATCGCTGGAGCCTCGAGCGACTTCTTTCCGATCAGGATCGACCAGGTCGAGCCGGGCGAGGAGCTGCTCATCGAGCTGGCGAGAGCGGACTCGCTCAACGGACGCGTCATCGATGCGGAAAACTCCCGGCCGGTTGAGGGAGCGGTCATTGGCTGGAGCGATGGAGCCGAGGATGACTTCAAAGAGCTTCATGGCGAGTCGCTGCGGGAGACCGTCAGCGATGGACAGGGGCGCTTCAACCTGCGCGGAATCCCCCGCGGAGATGTCGAGTTCACTGCCCGGGCCGACGGGTATTTGATGATGAAACTCGACAAAACCCTTCGCCGCAATGCCGCTGGTCAGACCGGCCCGGTGCTGCGCATGAGCCGCGCCGGCAGGCTGCGGGGCNTCGCGAGAGATGAAGCTGGAGCTCCCGTGGCCNAGGCGAGGATCGAGCTGATGATGNACTCNCAAAACGGTCTTGTCCTGGCNGTGGGAGAATCCGACTCNGAGGGNCGCTTCNATCTCGGACTCGACTCCACCCCGAAANACGAGGCCTGCACGGTCAGGGCTCAACACAAAGACTACCAGGGCAGCGCTCCGGCAGAGCTCATCATCGGGGATCCATCCCGGGAGCAGCCCGAGNTGGCCGTCACCCTCCTGGCAGGAGGAACGATCAGCGGAAAGATCAGCTTCGACCAGGAACGGCTCCCGGACGGGCTCACGCTGGCCGGANTCAAGCTGATGCTNCTGCGGGTTGANGAGGGCGANCTGGCGGANCTCAACCGCTCGTCCATCAGCGATGCGAACGGAAAGTACAGCCTGGCCGGGCTGGCGAAAGGGGAATATGTNCTGCGAAGCGACAGCGCCGGTTTCTCCCCCTANCAGAGCGAGCCGCTGCGTCTTGGAGAGAGAGAGNACCTNCTCCACGANATCTTCTTCACGGCGGAGAGANTCGTCAGTGGACAGGTAAGGAACCAGCTGGNCGAGCCTCTCCGCGCGACCATCTCGGCCAGGGACCTGAGAAGCAGCCATCGCAAGCGAAGCCGCCGCCAGACCTTCAGCGACAAATACGGGCGCTTTCGCCTGGGAAGCCTGGGGCCCGGACCCTACAGNATTACGGCCGAGGCTGCCGACCACCTTCCATTGACGGAGAACAGCGTCTCACCTCCCGAGGAGAGCAACTTTGTTCTCGAGCGCTACGGCTGGGTAGAAGGCGAGGTCAAAGATGACTCGACGGGAAACCCGCTTGAAGATTTCTCCATCACGATTCTTCCAGTTGGNGAAACAAATCGACAACCAGGGCAGCCCAGGGAAACGGTTTTCNAAAATTCCGGCGGCCGTTTTTTCATCGGCGGCCTGACCAGGGGAAAATATGATTTCCTGCTCTCGGCAAACGGCTACCTGCCACTCATCAGGATNCTCTCCATCAGCGGAGAGAAAATTTCGTCGAANNTGGACCTCAAGCTCTCCCGGGGCCGTTCGATCGAGCTCGNTGTCGAAGATCAGGAGGGGCGAGCCATTGAAGGTTGCCGTATCTCGGTCCACCTGCAGGTCACCGGAGGGAAGCCCCCTTCGACTCCGCATCGTAGCGTCTTCCTGACAGACGACAAAGGAAAGGCCCGCATCTCGGGGCTCGCAACAGGCTCCTGGACCCTGGCCCTCGATCATCCGGGATACCTCCCCCACCAACCACTCAGCCTGTCCCTGGCGGCCAGGACCGAGGCGCGNNCTTCACTGAAGGTTACCCTGCTGAGCGGGGCATCGCTCAAGGGCAAGTTGAGCACTCCCGTGGTCAGCGGAAGAAGAGACCGCCTGCTCCTGATGGGAAAGAAGCTCCAGCGCCAGGCTGAACCCGATAAAAACAGGAACTACGTATTTGAGGGTCTGCCCCCGGGTGCCTACACCCTGCTTCACTACGGNAACTCGCGGCTGGTGGGAAAACCCGTCCAGATTCGTATCGAGGTCGGAGTAAAAGAGGTCATCCGCAATATCGACAAGGATTGATCTGGCCCGTCAATCCTCGGACTCCTCTGCGGGAGCTTCCTCTGCGTCCACATCATCCTCCGGGCGGAGGTAGAGCGCTCNCNCCAGCAGGAAACCTGCCACCATTCCAATGCCTATGAAAATGAGGTATCTCATACCTTAGCTCCGCATAAGAATGGGCCCGGACAGCGCGAGCCGCGCGCCCGCAAAGAAGATTACTTCTCTTCCGCGCCCTCCGCGGGAGCCTCGGCCTCGGGCTTTTCGGCTCCGAAGACCCGGTCGAGATAGTGACGATAGAGCCCGGCGGCNAGATCATCCGCCTTCGCCAGGGCGAGCAGNGCCGCNACCCCGGCGGATCCATCTTCGGCGAAGAGGGACATGTAGGCGCTGAGGAGCTTGTGCTTGCCGCTGCTGGCGAGCTCGGCGAGACGGTCCTGGAAAGCTTTCGCCGAGGGAAAGTGTCCAGCCACATCCTCTGGAAGAACAGCAAAGGCTCCCTCTGACTCGAGAGCTTTGCGGAGCACCAGCTCAGCATGCTGGTACTTTCCGAGCCCGAAGAGCGCCTCGGCCAGCAGCAGGGGATGAATCGGATCATCGCTGTCGCGGTAGGCTCCCGCCAGCAGGAGCCCGGCATTCCTGTACTTGCCCTTGCGCAGCAGCGCCACGCCGTTCCTGGCGGCCGGGCTACCGAGACGGGCGGCGCGTTCCTGAGATCGAACGACTCCCTCAAATGGCCCCAGGCTCGGTGTAGCCAGGGGAGAAGCATCAACCGGCATCTGAATCCCCATCTGCCAGGAGAAAGGATAGCTGTGCTGCAGACCAAGCCTCGGCTCGATCGCTACCGGGGGAAGAAAACCCATTCCGCGGTAGCCTCCATAGGCCGGGTAGCTCTGGGCAAGATAGCCCTGGGGAATGTTCCAACCCCAACCGGGCAGCAGCCATGGCGAGTTGAACAGAGCCCCATTGTAGCCTCCAGTATAGGCTTGCCCGGCTTGAGTTCCCTGGGAGACACCGACACCAGTCGCCCCCACCTGGGCAGTTCCTCTACTCGCTCCTCTCACAGAAGAGGTCGCCTGGCGGCTCGAACGGAGTCCTATTCCCGCGCCTCTCCCAGGCAGTCCCTGGGCAGCGGCCTCGGACCCGAACGAACAAACGAAGAGAGCCGCAAAACAAATGAAACTCCTGTTGAAACAGTTTCGAATCCGGGTCATTTGGAACCTCCTGTCGGCCTGGCTATATCCCCTACCTGCTCGATACGACGACTACGGAGATTGTAAAGACTTGCGGGAACACTGCAGCGAAAAAACCGGGATTTGAGCATGATTGCCGTCAGTAGACAGGTTTATTACAGTTCCATGCACGCAAACGCCCTCCGGCGGGTAAAACAAAGGAAACCTGGAACTGGAAACCCGGGGCCTCACCTGAAATGAAACAACGAATCCTGCTCTTCTCTACGGCAAGCATCCTCCTGGTCGCGGGGGCCTTCTGGATCTTCTACGGTTCCGGAGCTTCCCCCGAATTTGTCCCGGCGGCGGGCCGGGGCTGGACTGAAATCCAGCTTCCCACTCCGTCCTACAGCCCGGTGGAAAAACTGAGGGCCAAGACAGTGGCGGGAAACGATAAATTCATCGTCGAAACCAGGGAGAGAGAGCTCCGCCAACCCCTCAAGACGCTCCAGCGTCTCTTTCTCCATCCTGGATCCGAAACAGCGGTCAAAGAATACGAATCCATCACCTCGGACGACTTCAAGGCGAGCCCCTTCAGCTCCCCTGGAGAGCTTCCGCTCTACCAGTCGAAAGAAATCAGGGCCGTAGAAGAGATGGGCTTTCCAGCCCCGTCTATCGAACGTTCAGCCTTCCCGGCGAGTATCCTGGCCAGCATCGACCCGCTGGAGGTTCTCACCGCAGCGGAGCTCAAGGTCACCGGCATCTCGGAAGGAAAGGAGCTCAGCGAGATCGAGATCCTCTTCTCGCTCTCAGGCCCATCAGCCGAAGGCGAACATCATCAATGGAGTGGAGAGGCTCTGCTCGGCTGGAAGGTCCGGGAGCGGAAGTTCTCTTTCTTTCAGCTCAGGAAGCGGCGACACGTGACTCTCTCAGCCAGCCCCTTCCAAGATGTCACCGCCAGGGCGTTGGGCGCGAACGACTCCTACAGCAGGATCCTCCTGCCCTCGATCGATCACTTCAGAAGCCGCCTGGATGCGGCTGTAGGTGTCGGTGTGTACGGACACAACGGTCTGGCCGTAGGTGATGCCGATGGAGATGGGATCGAGGACCTCTACGTTCTCACCGCTGCGGGCCTGCCCAATCTCCTCTACCGCTGTGGACAGGACGGAACCTTCAGCGACGCCAGCCGGGAAGCCGAGGTGGATCTCCTGGATGGAACATCCCAGGCTCTCTTCCTCGACCTCGACAATGACTCCGACCAGGATCTCTTCCTCGTGACCGAGCAGAAGCTGGTCGTATTACTCAACGATGGAAGCGGACGCTTCCTTCACCTGGAAAATGCGATCCCGGAAAAAATCACCGGCTCCGCGACGCCGCTGTCAGCCGCCGCGGCGGACTACGATCTCGATGGGCTGGTCGACATCCACATCTGCTCCTATGTATTCTGGCGAGGCAGCTCGAACTCCGCCGGAACCAGGCTGCCGATTCCCTACCACGAAGCCCACAATGGCGCCGCCAACATCCTCCTCAAGAACCTCGGCGGCGGCCGCTTCTCAAACGCGACAGAGACCAGCGGACTCGACAGGAACAATCAACGCTTCAGCTTCGCGGCCGCCTGGGGAGATTATGATGACGATGGCTACCCCGATCTCTACACCGCCAATGATTTCGGCAGCAACAACCTCTGGCGCAACAAGGGAGACGGAACCTTTGAGGAAGCCACGAGCGCCGCCGGGGTTGAAGATGTCGGAGCCGGAATGAGCGTGTCCTGGGAAGACTACGACAACGATGGGGACCTCGACCTCTATGTCGGAAACATGTTCAGCGCGGCGGGCCGGCGAGTCACCGGGGGGAATGATTACAAGGCCGGCGATCAGCTGCTACAGGGTGTCTACAGACGCCACGCCAGGGGAAACAGCCTGTTCAGCAATGCGAGAGATGGCAGCTTTGAGGATGTCAGCCTCTCCAGCGGCGCGTGGTTCGGTCGCTGGGCCTGGGGAAGCGACTTCCTCGATTTCAACCTCGACGGCAACGAGGACCTCTACGTACAAAACGGCTTCCTGACCAACAGCAGTGAGCATGACCTCTGAAGCTTCTTCTGGCGACAGGTCGTGTCGCAATCTCCCCGCGAGGAGCTGCGCCTCCAACGCTATCTCGATGGATGGGAAATTATCAACCGGATGATCCGGGAGGACACCTCCTGGGGAGGGCGGGAGCGAAACTGCCTCCACCTCTCCAGCGGAGAGGGAGACTTCATCGACATCTCGGCAGCCAGCGGAGTCGATTATATCCAGGACGGCCGGGCCCTTTGCCGCCTTGACCTCGACCTGGATGGTCGACCCGACCTCGCTCTTCGAAACCGGGATGGACCGCAGCTCAGGCTGCTGAGAAATACCTGGCCCGGCGACAACCGGGCTCTCTGGGTTCGCCTCGAGGGCCGCAGCTGCAACCGAGATGCCATCGGCGCCCGCATCAGCGTCACCAGCTCCGGCAAGACCCGGATCAAGGACATTCGCGCCGGGGCCGCCCTCCTCTCCCAGTCAAGGAGGTGGACCTGGCTCTCGGGAGTAAACAGGTCTCCGATGGCATTCTCGTCCCCGACTACCAGAGGTGCGCCGTCGCCGCTATTGTTCCCCTCCACGGGCCGTGGGAATTCGCTCATGAGTAGCTCCTGAAATACCTACGAATGTCCGGACAAGAATCCATGCGGGTAAGTAACTGTTCAGTGTCCGTCGCCGGTCAGTATAGCTCAGCTGCGTTTCCGAGACCTTCGGGATCTGTGTCGCAGATCGAATGACAGATACGGTGGTGAAATCTATCAGGGTAAAAACCGAATCGAATTGAAGATATACTGCATTTATAGGAAGCGTCCCACAACCACGTAAACGTGTATCACAGGTAGTCTTACAGTCTGACGGGGATTTCAATGGATATTGCCTCCTGGTTCCAGCTTGCCGCGATTTGCTTTTTCGGAGCCGTATCGCCCGGGCCGAGCCTCGCTTTAGTTGCAAGTAATACTATTGTTAAGGGGCGTGCCTACGGCGTTGTTACTAGTCTTGC
>PAOC01000124.1 GCA_002708465.1 Planctomycetota bacterium | reverse complement strand
CAGAACCGGAGGTGGTGAAGGTGCTCCTCGAAAAAGGGAAATCCCTCACCGGTAAGGTGACCGATCGCCGCGGCCGGGCGATCGGGGGGGCCAATGTGACCCTGCATACCGGGACTTCCGATGGCCCCCAAACACGCAAGGCAACTTCCGGAAACGATGGAACCTTCACCGTCGAAGCCCTGACCGTAGGCATCTGGACGCTGACAGCTTTTCACCCGGCCTACAGCTTCTCCGGGCCGTTGAGAACCGAGATCCCGGCCCAGGAGGATCTCACGATCCAGCTGGGCGAATCTAAACGACTGACTGTTTTCGTCGAGAACCCCGACGCAACTCCATGTGAAGGTGCGCGTATTGCCGTCCGATTCCACGCCACTCCCGCCGGGGGGAGTTCTCTGTCCCTGGGCGTGGCCGCGTTGTCAAGACCCTTTACCGATGCGGAAGGGCTGGCCGTGCTCAACAACCTTCCGGACGACCCGNGCACATCGGTGACACTCATCGCAATCCATGCTAATTACACGCCGATCAGCAAAAACGTGACGATTGACGCGTTGGAGGGGGGAGACTTCGTGTTGCGCTTCGCGGCCAGACGTTCTCTGGGCGGTATCGTTCTCGACCCGGACGGCAATATCGTTCCGAATATCAGGGTCTCCCTGACCGGTCCCCAGNATCAAACCGTTAACAGCATTTCCGATGGNACCTTCCAGTTCAACTGGCGAAAGCTTAGGCCGGGAAAATACTGGCTGCAGGCTTCGGCGGCCGCCAGCGGCGTCTCGAAACGCCTGCAGGTCGACCTGGAGGAGGAGGCTCCCCTGTTGGTGGAGCTGGTCCTTGAAGCCGGAACGGGAGCCATCTCCGGGTGGGTCGGNGATCCCGCAGGCCAACCCCTGGGTCTCGTTCCGCTCAAACTTTACTCCGAAGGCATTTCCATCGAAGCGGTCAGCTCCCCCTCCGGAGAATTCTCCTTTGACTACCTCCCCAAGGCGACCTACACCCTGCGGGCAGGGGATNCCAAGCGCGGCCAGNCCATGCTCGACAAGCTGCTCCCCGGCACCGAGGACATCCGCCTGACCATCGACNGNCCGGGCAGCCTGAAGGGAATCATCGAATCCAAAGGCCCGGCGCTCGGCTTCAGCCTTCGTCTCCAGGAACGTCCGGGTCCAGANGCGCGGAGTATTCCNGCNCGCACCTGGAAGTTCACCTCCCAGGTCGCCCGCTTCCACCTCCGCGACCTCNCCCCGGGCAGCTACGACCTGCATGTNCTTCAGCAGGGAAAGGTGATCGGNAAGCTCGAGCGGATCACCATTCGTCCGGGCGAGGAGACCGGCCCGGTCGGCATCACGGGGCTGGAGTGATCACCGCAGCGGAATCTGGCANCCGATCATCAGGGACAGGCCGGCGCGTTCGGGCAATTCAAGCGGNCNCCCATCCGTCCCCCTGTCGACCTCGGTGAATCCCGGGGTGACCATCGCCGCCAGGTCAAAGGAGACATCCGCCAGGCTGAAGCCAAGGCCGAAATGAAAAGCGGCGTCTTCCCCCCCGGCAAGATTCTTCGACATCCCGCCTCTCAGGAAGACATTTTCCCAGCCAGGGAGCGAATACTCGAACCCGGCGGCAAGGTGCTGCGAATCGTAGCCGGGAAGAGCATCGGTGTGATTCCGCGTCAGGTCGAGATCCGCCGCCAGCACCAGCCCGGGGGACAGGTCATAGACCCCCACGCCCATGCGCACCTGCGGGTCGAGCTCGTAGTCGCCCGCCCGGGCGAAATCAAAGCTTGGACTGTTGAGATTCCTCCCCACCACCCCCAGGGACAGCCAGTCAAGGGGCTGGGCCAGCAGGCCGAGGTCGAGACCTATATTCATCGAGGTCTCCTCTCTCGCCTCCGTCAGCAGGTCGCCACCGACGCCCTCGAAATCCTCGAGCGACGAGAGAGCGAAGGGTGAGAAGAAGGTCCTGGCGTTCATCACCTTGAAGCTCGCGCCGATGGAGACGGTGTCCAGCGGCGAGGAATCGAACCAGTCCTTGAGCGGCTGCGAATAGCTGGCAACGTATTCCGTCACGAAAATCCCGCTGACCTCGACGCCGCTCTGGTTGGCCGTTATGAATTCGCCGGAGGAGCCCGCGGCGCTGTCGCTGGTCGCCTCGAGAATATCCTCGACCATCTCCCGGAAGCCGGTGGAATTAAGATCGACCCCCGCCTGCTCGGCCAGGAAGACGAGGTGATCCGCCTGGGGCCGGCCGAGAAGGCCCGCCTTCACCAGGTCGTTGGCCAGCGAGAGGCCCGCCGGGGTAACCGGCCGGCCCTCGCCAGGAGGCAGGAAGCCCTCGATCCCCTGGTTTCCCAGGGCCAGGTTTCTGCGGTCCAGCCTGGTGACAGCGCCCGCGCTGTAGAGGCCAAGACTGTTGAAGGCGAATCGGTCAAGACGCAGACCGAGCCCCATGCTCACATCTGTCAGGAAACCGTTACCGCTGGCCTCGAGCTCGGGCAGTTCCTCGGCCAGGCTCAGCAGATCCCTCACCTGCTCGCTCGTCAAGGGCCTCCCCGCGGCCAGCCGCTCCTCGATCGCGCGGAAATCGGCTTCCCCGGAGAGCTCGACCACCTCGTCCAGCTGCCGCAAAGCGTTGCGGGAGGCCACCCCCATGACCGCGAGAGGGAGGGCGAGTTCGAAGAAACCGGAGGATTCCGGCGTCAAGGGAGGACAAAGCGCCGCCGGGTTCCAGTAGGTGCTCAACACCCCGCGGGTCACCGCGACGCCGGCGCCGCCCATACCCATGGCACGGGAGCCGACTATGTGGAACTCCTCCGCTGTCAAGCTAAGTGAAAAGCTCAACAATAAAGCGAAAAATGAGAGCGCGGTATTTCCTCGTTTCATGTACCCGTCTTCCTCTATGACCCTCTATAGATCATCGGAAAGAAGAGGACCGCGCCTTGAACAAACACCCACCCCCGGAGCTGTCAGGGCTTATCGGTTGATCCCGGTGGCGATAAAGAGAACCAGGCTCCCGTAATCAGGACTCGAAGAAGCTCCTGACGCTGGTGGCGCCCCGGCCTGAGGATTCCTGGGCCATCCTCTCAACGAACTCATCGAGGGGCATGGCGCCGAGGTTGTCCTGGATTCCCCTGGAGCGAACGCTGACCTCGCGTTTTTCCGCGTCCCGGGGGCCAACAATAAGCAGGTAGGGAACCTTCTCCTCCGCCCCCACCTTGATCTTCGCCTGGATCCGCTCATCGGACTCATCGAGAGTGACCCGAATGCCGGCGGCGAGGAGGGCCGAGTGAACCTCGCCGGCATAGTCGTTGGATTTCTCGCTGATCGGGAGGACCCTGACCTGCTCAGGCGAGAGCCAGGCCGGGAAGGCGCCGGCGAAGTGCTCGATGAGGACGCCGACGAACCTCTCCATCGATCCGAAGGGCGCCCGGTGGATCATCACCGGACGATGGGGCTTGTTGTCGGAACCGATGTAGCTCAGGTCAAAACGCTCGGGGAGATTGTAGTCAACCTGGACCGTGCCGAGCTGCCACTCCCTGCCGATGACGTCCTTGACCACGAAGTCGATCTTGGGTCCGTAGAAGGCGGCCTCGCCGGNCTCCTCGCTGAAGGGNACATCGAGNGCGCTCGCGGCGGCCCGGCAGGCCTCCTCCGCCTTGTCCCAATTCTCCGCATCCCCGGTGTANTTGCTCGAGTCCNCATCCCGGAGGCCGACCCGGACCCTGTAGTCCTCCATCCCNANGGTGGTGAAGATCGTCTTGACGATCGACAGGCAGCCCATGATCTCATCGGCGACCTGCTCCTCGGTGCAGAACAGGTGGGCGTCATCCTGGGTGAAGCCGCGCACCCTGGTCATGCCGGAGATCTCTCCAGATTGTTCCCAGCGATACACCGTCCCGAACTCGGCCAGCCGAACGGGAAGNTCCTTGTACGATCTCGGCTCGCTGTCGAAAATCTTGATGTGATGAGGACAATTCATCGGCTTGAGNAGGTAGCCGTTAAGCTCNCCCGACTCGAGCCGGTTGGCGAGCTCCGAACAGCTGCAGCCTTCCTCNGCNAGNGCGCTGAGGGCNTCGGGTTCAATGATGGGTGGATACTGGGAATCCCGATANTAGGGAAANTGTCCNGANGTCCGGTAGAGATCCAGCTTGCCGATATGCGGCGTGAAAACCTGCGANTAGCCCTGCTTGCGCAGCTCCTCGCCGATGAAATCCTGCAGCTCCTGGCGGATCACCGAGCCCCTGGGAGTCCAGAGTATGAGCCCCTGCCCGACCGNCTCATCGATATGGAAGAGACGCATGTTCCGGCCTATGACCCGNTGATCTCTCTTCCTGGCCTCCTCGAGCCGGGCGAGATGGCGGTTGAGCTCCTTCTTCTTGTAGAACGCGGCCCCGTAGACCCTGGTCAGGTTGTCCGAGGTCTCGTCTCCATGCCAGTAGGACGAGGCCACCGACATGACCTTGAAGCCGCCNATTCGGCCGGTGGAAGGANCGTGGGGNCCGCGGCAGAGGTCCTCCCAGTTCTTACCGGGCTCCCCNGTCGCATAGAAAGAAAGCGCCGCCTCCGAATCGGCCTCCAGGGCGCGCTGGGCGTTATCAAGCTTGTACTTGTTGCCCTCATCCTCCAGCTTTCCGATGCCCTCGGCACCGGCGACCTCGTAGCGACAGAAGGGGCGATCCTCCTTGATGATGGCTGCCATCTCTTTCTCGATCGCCTCGAAATCCTCACTCGATACCGGACGGTCGGCAGGCACGGCCATGTCGTAGTAGAAGCCCTGGTCTACGGGAGGCCCGTAGACCAGCTCGACTCCCTCAAATACCCGCTGGATCGCCTCCGCCATGACATGGGCGCAGGAGTGCCGCAGCAGGTAGAGAGCATCCGGGTCAGGCTCTCCCTCCCGGTCATTCGGGGTGACGATCGAGAGCGAGCAGTCCTCCGCAAGTTCAGTGGAGAGATCGCTCAGGACGCCGTCGATCTTGCAGCCAAGAGCCTGCTGCGCGAGGCGGGCGCCAATATCGCCAGCGACCTCGAGCNCCGTAACCGGNGCGTCGTAGCTCAGTTCCGTTCCATCTGGAAGAGTGATGATTGGCATGAGAGGTTGTCCGNCAGCCCGCCCGGCAGCNCCGTTGACTCGTGNCCGAAGGCTGCTCCATACTGTGTACTCAAAGACGCTTGAGTACCTTTAGCTTACTCCGCGATAAAAAGCTACCTTCTGTAGCGAATCCNCTTGGATCAATAGATGGATTTCTCCAGGTGTCACTGCCAAAAATNCTCCTAGACATACCGCTGCCGGACTTCCTGCTGNAGACCCTGGAGCCTCACTGCGAGATCCTCTCCTGGAGCCTTCTCGATGAGCCGGACAGCGCGNCCCNGGCCTCGGTCCGGGGNATCTACACCTACGGCCACGACGAAATAGGCGGCGAGCTTCTCGANCGCCTGCCGAACCTNCTGGTGGTGAGCAATTTCGGGGTTGGTGTCGATCATATCGACGTCAGAGCCTGCGCGGCCCGCGGCATCGCCGTAGGCAATACGCCGGGCGCCGTCGATGGGGTCACCGCCGACATGACCATGGCCCTCCTGCTGGCCGCGGCGCGCAATGTCGTGACCGGGGACCGTTTCGCCCGGAGCCCCGGCTTCACCCACTACGANCCTAGCGAGCTCCCGGGGCTCGAGGTCCACGGCAGCACGCTGGGCATCATCGGCATGGGCAGAATCGGCAAAGAGGTTGCCCGTCGCGCCCGCGGCNTCGATATGCGAATCCTCTACCACAACCGCAACCGCGACCTGGAGAGCGAGGCGGCCCTTGCGGTAGAGTACTCCGAATTCGACAGCCTCCTGCGGGAAGCGCACTTCGTCTCGCTGAACGTACCGCTCACAGAAGAAACCGAGGGACTCATCGGAGAGTCGGAGCTGCGGCTGATGCGAGAGGACTCCATCCTCATCAATACCGCCCGCGGACCGGTCGTTGATTCGGCCGCCCTGTACACCGCCCTCACTGAGGGCTGGATTGCAGGCGCCGCGCTCGACGTAACCGAGCCGGAGCCCCTGCCGCGAGACCATCCCCTGCTCGAGCTGACCAACCTGGTGCTGACGCCCCATACCGGCAGCGCCACCCTGCGCTCGCGGCTCAGGATGGGCGAGATGGCCCGGGACAACCTGGTCGCCGGCCTCGAGGAGCGGCCCCTNCCGAACCAGGTTCACNAATAAGNCGCGNTCGACCTCANCTCCCANNCCGNCGTTNNCACTCCGTNATTTTTTCTGGTAATTCAGCGGNAGCGGCAGAAAAATGGCCTCGGATTCCATGTGANNCCNTCCACTCAAACAAGCANGCCGATGTTCATACGNCTCAAGACCCGACTCCTTTCTCCAGGCCANCCNGCCCGCTNNCGGCGGNNGANCNTCCTGGCNCTGTGCGCGCTGTTNCCNNTCGGGGTGTCGGCNGCNGGNCCCCACTCGGNNNCCGCAGNCGAAAGAGCCANCGGCAAGGAAGAAGANAAAGAAGCCGCCCTTGATACGGTCTACCGNAAACCNTCGGCGGTCCGCCTGGAGCGGGACTCCACCAACCCGATCTTCGCCAGGAAATANAAGGGNACGATTCTCGATATCACGAGCCGGGTCGTGGTCATCGACAGCTGGCGAGGCAAGAGCTTCATTCCNCGCGCGGAGGTGGNCGAGATCAAGCGCGCCGGAGATGCCAAGGCCATCACGCTCTTCGAAAAATACCGCAAGCGNGCCANGAGCCTNGAGGACTGGGTCAAGCTGGANGCCTTCGCCNGCAAGCAGGAGCTGATTCCAGAACGCAGGACGTGCATTCGCCGCCTCCTGGAAAANNACCCCTCCAACCTTGAATACCATCTCCTCCTTGGCGAGGCNCGGGAAGGAGANCGCTGGCTCCGGGAGGAGCAGGTCGAGACGATCCTCGCGCGCGGCTACAAGCTNGTCGAAGGCAAGCTGGAGAAGAAGCCCGAGGTCAAAAAAAAGNAGACGTCTGACTTCTGGAAGAGNCGGCAATCGAAAAAGATCAAGGAGGTCGACCACCTCAAGCAGGCCCTGGAAAAAAAGAACGCCCACTCCCTGTGGATGCTCATCTCCAGGAGCGGGCTGATCACCCTGCCGACCTCAAAGCCCTACGAACGAACCAACCTGCGNGCGACGCAGGATCTGATCGACCTGATCGACGCCCGCGGNAACTACCNNTGGCGCCTGAANACCTTCCTGGCCGAATACGGCATCCCGATCGACTGGANCGCCATCAACCNGAACAAGGTGGAGAGCTTCAAAAAAAGGCACNCCGGCTCGATCCANCACGAGACGAAGTANTATCACATCCTCTCNACCTGCGACGAGAAGACGGTCAAGGANCTGGGCAGGAAGATGGACATCGTCACCAANCAGATCTACCAGGATCTGTTCAAATTCGATGAGAAGATACCGTACAAATACATTCTCCGCTTCTACCGCGANGGNGGAGAATACCATAAGANCGGCGGCCCCCGGATGGCCGGCGCCCANTACGANCCCGGCAGCAAGGANCTCGTCGGCTACAAGCATACCGANCGGGAATCGCAGGGNAGGGANCCCTTCTACAGCCTCTANCACGAGGGCTGGCACCAGTACTTCGATTTCTACATCCCCAACGCTCCGCGCTGGTTCGATGAAGGCTTNGCCGAGGTGATCTCNCCGCTGATCATCAAGGGCNGCAAGGCGANGATGAACACCTTCAATGTCGGNCGNAGCAATGTGCTCAANGCCTATCTTCGCCGGGGACGCATCGTTCCNCTCAGCAAGCTCATCCGCCTGAAGCACCACGAGTTCTACAGACCGGACGTGGTCGGCATCGCCTACGCCCAGGCCTGGTCCTTCGTTCACTTCCTCATNAACTTCAAACACCCCAACCCCGGCACCCAGAAAAANGTNCGNGCGTTCTACAAGGACTACTTCTGGGAGCTGCACAAGGGAACCGACCCGGTCGAGGCCTGCGACATCGTCTTCAAGGATGTCCAGTTCNACACGTTAGAAAAGGCCTGGCTCAAATCCATTCACAAGCAGAAGTGAACCGGAATCCCTGGAAACTCAGAAATCGAACGTATAGCCGAACGTCAGCAGGTAGTTCGTGTCAGAGCGGCCGAAGCCCGGGGAAGGTGAATTGTCCCAGCGCCAGTTGACCTGCAGGGTGGATACAAAGTTCTCGTAGATCGAGACCCGGATGCCGGTCTCGGTCGTCACGTAGAAATCGTCCATGTCCGCGAGGCTGGGATATCCCTCGTGATGATGGAAAAGCGAGAGTTTCGGCAGAATCTTCCAGTCCATATTGATGGACCATTTCGCGGCCAGGTAGGATTTGTCCTCCGCCTGGATGAAATTTTCATCGACNGANGAAAGCCCGAGCTCNCCGTANGCGGCCAGNCCCTTGAGGTAAACCGACTCCAGNTCCCCCGTCTCGATGAACTGGTAGCCCGGTCCAAAGGCAACAGCTGTCCTGAGGTCCAGATCCTGNAAGCTATCCTCCTCCGCCAGGAGACTGCCGAACAGGAACAGCTNCTCGGTAATGAAATAGTCGTACTTCAATCGCGCCTTGCTNTTGCGNGCTGTCAGCCCGCCNAGATCCTCNGCATAATTGTAGGCGAGACCGACCGACAGACGCTGGTTNTCGAAGCGTCCCTCCAGGTCNGCGTTGAAGNTGGCTGATTTTGTCCGCGTGTTCCCATCTGACGCGCCNCCGCCAAAATTGATGGCTCCCTTGATCGACCGTTTCTTCNCGACCGCGGAANCCTTGATCGNCTTGATACTATCCAGCTCGACCGCGACCNTGCGGCCGGTTCCCTNGAGGACCAGCTCGAGCTTNCCNTCCTCGGNNCTGCTGGCCGTGGCCGGATGTACGNCNCCCCCCTNCAGCTCAAANCGGAGGGCGNGGGANACCTCCAGCCGGGCGACCTTTTCCAGCTNGATNTCGATCGTGCCGGAGAAGTCCGTCTTTANCNGGAGCTTACCGTCCTCCAGGGACAGAACCTCGCCGCGGATCACGCTTCCGTCCTTGAGNGTGACGCGGTCTCCCTCCTGNGCGGAAAGAGAAATCGTCACCAGAAAAAAGAACAGAGCCAGTGTTGAAGAACGCATACTGAAAATCACCTGGAATCGTTTCATCTGATCTGGAGCGGGGTCGAATCGNCAACAACCGCCTCTCCCGGTCAATTATGGAAGGAGTAAGCTCCCGGTTCCAATTGGTAATGCTGGACCATGAAAAGTTTTCCGCATATAAAGTTGAACTTTGANTCACTCCTGGAGCATGAGCTTTGATAGTCGGCGTACCTCAAGAAATAATACCTGGAGAGAAAAGAGTCGCCCTCGTTCCCGAGGGTGTCNAAAAGCTCATCGAGGNGGACCTCGAGGTNCTNGTCCAGAGCGGNGCNGGCGAGAAGGCCGGCTACAGTGACNNGAGCTACGAGAAGGCGGGNGCCNGCATCGAAGCTGATGCGGCCGGGCTCTACAGCCGCGCCGACATCGTCCTCAAGGTNCGGGAGCCTGCCGCCGACTCAGGCTCCGGAGAAGGCGAGGTCGAGTCNTTCAGGAATGACACCNCGCTGATNTCCTTCATCTTCCCCGCCAGCAANCCTGAAATCGTCAAGCGGCTTGAAGAAAAAAACATNCGCTGCTTCGCCATGGAGCTGATGCCNCGGATNACCCGCGCCCAGAGCATGGATGCNCTGAGNTCGATGAGCTCCATCGCCGGCTACCAGGCCGTCCTGATCGCGGCNGAGATCCTGCCCAAGTTCTTCCCCATGCTNATGACCGCCGCCGGCACCATCACCCCGGCAAGGGTNCTTGTCCTCGGGGCGGGGGTCGCCGGCCTGCAGGCCATCGCCACCGCNANGAGACTCGGCGCCGTGGTCGAAGCCTACGATATCCGGCCGGTCGTGAAAGAGCAGGTCGAGAGCCTCGGNGCGAAATTCATCGAGCTCGNGGTNGAGACCGAAGACGCCGAAGATTCCGGCGGCTACGCCACAGAACAGGGGGAAGAAACCCAGGAGAAGATCCGCAAGCTCCTGCTGGAGCGCATCGCCCAATCCGACGCCGTTATCACCACCGCCCTCGTGCCGGGAAAAAAGGCGCCGCTGCTGATGACAAGGGAAATGGTCGAGGCCATGTCCGCTGGGGCCCTGGTCGTCGACCTGGCCGCGGAACAGGGCGGAAATTGCGAATTGACCGAACCGGGGAAAACGGTCGAGCACAACGGCGTCAAGATCATCGGACCTGTCGACCTGCCCTCGACCATGGCGGTGCACGCCAGCGATATGTACTCGCGCAATATCTCGACGTACCTTCTGCACCTGGTGAACGACGGCAAGCTGAACCTGGACCCCGAAGATGAGCTGGTCACCGGGCCGCGGGTTTCGGGGAAAATGGACCCGCCGGCTGAGGAAAAACCGGTTACTGACGAGGAATCCGAACCAGAAACAGGAGAACCAACCGATGGCTGAGCTGGTCACCGCGCTGACGGTATTCGCCCTGGCTGTATTTGTGGGCTTCGAGGTCATCACCAAGGTCCCCCCGACCCTGCACACCCCGCTGATGTCAGGCTCCAACGCGATCTCGGGAATCACCCTCATCGGCGCGATCATCGTCTGCCTGGTGGCGAGCTCGACGCTCACCCTGGTCCTCGGATCGATCGCCGTAGCCCTGGCCACTGTCAACGTCGTCGGCGGGTTCCTGGTGACGCACCGCATGCTGGCCATGTTCAAGAGCAAGAAGAAGAGCTGAGCGTCTCATGGAAAATCTCCTCTACCTTCTCTCAGCCTGCCTCCTGATCACCGGCCTCAAGATGCTCGGCTCGCCGAAAACCGCCGTCAGGGGCAATGCCATCGGCGCGATCGGAATGCTGATCGCCGCCGGCGTGGCCCTGCTGCTCAGCAGGGATGCGGGCGGTGTCCCGCTCGAAATCTCCAGGGGAGCGTTGATCGCGATCGGTGTCGGGCTGGCAGCCGGGACCCTGGTCGGCATCATCGCCTCGCAGAAGGTCCAGATGACCGCCATGCCCCAGATGGTCGCGCTCTTCAACGGTCTCGGAGGCGCGGCATCGGCCCTGGTCGCCGCCATCGACCTGTTTAATAAAGGAGCTGTCGACATCCCTGTAGCGCCAGAGCTGACCCTGAGCATACCCGCAGCCCTCAGCGTTCTCATCGGCGGCGTCACCCTCACCGGCAGTGCCATCGCCTTCGCCAAGCTGCAGGGCCTGATCGGCGGCCGCCCCCTGGTCTACCCGCTGCAGAAACCACTCAACCTGCTGCTGCTGCTGGGCGCGATCGCCTCCTGTTGCTGGCTCGCCGCCGAGCCCCTGGACCCGACGCCGCTCTACTGCCTCGCAGGCAGCGCGGCGATTCTCGGAGTCCTCAGCGTACTGCCGATCGGCGGCGCCGACATGCCGGTGGTCATCTCTCTGCTGAACTCGTATTCCGGCCTCGCAGCATCGGCCGCCGGCTTCGTCCTCGGAAATAACATCCTGATCATCGCCGGATCCCTGGTCGGCGCATCGGGCCTGATCCTCACCAAGATCATGTGCAAGGCGATGAACCGTTCGCTCGCCAACGTACTCTTCGGTGCGTTCGGCAAGGCCCCCGAAGGCGCGGGCGAAGCCCCCGCGACAGCCAGCGGCGGAACCGTAAAGAGCGGCTCACCCGACGATGCCGCCATGATCCTCGACAGCGCCGGCCTGGTGATCATCGTCCCGGGCTACGGCATGGCCGTGGCGCAGGCGCAACACGCCACCCGGGAGCTGGCCGACCTGTTGCAGAAAAACAACTGCGAGGTCAAGTACGCCATCCACCCGGTGGCCGGACGCATGCCCGGACACATGAACGTGCTGCTGGCCGAGGCCGATGTGCCCTACGACCAGCTCTACGATATGGACCAGATCAACTCCGAATTCTCCCAGGCGGATGTCGCCCTGGTGATTGGCGCCAACGATGTCACCAACCCTGCGGCAAAGACGGACCCTTCGAGCCCGATCTACGGCATGCCGATCCTGGATGTTGAAAACGCCCGCACCGTCATGGTCCTCAAACGCAGCATGAATCCCGGTTTCGCGGGCGTAGACAACGAGCTCTACGGCCGTGACAACACCATGATGATCTTCGGCGACGCCAAGGAAACCGTCACCAGGATCGTTTCGGGTCTCAAGGATCTCTAATATCGGACCAACATCCGGCTCTCGGTGGGATAGATTGTCAGGTATTGTCAGCACCCGTTATTTTTTGAAACCCTTCGCCCCAAACGGTGTTTACACTATCTGAACGGGCCGGAAAGATCATTCGAGGCGATAACCGCCTCAACGGCAAATGCTCCCTCAAACTGGCCCTGTTTAACCGTGTTATTCATATAGAAACCAGACCCTCTTTCACTCAAGGAGTTACAGATGCGCAGATTGTATTTAGCTGTTGTGGCAGCAGTTGTTCTCGCTATTCCGATGGCATCGATGGCCCAGGATCGCAAACCAGAATCCAGGGACAAAAACCGCGGCGACGCCCGAAGCGGCCGCCTGAGGCTCGGAAAGATGCGTGAGAATCTCGACAAGCTTGTCAAGGAAGGCAAGGTCTCCAAGAAAGACGCCGACGCGAGATTCGAGGAAGCGGTCAATCGTTACAAAAAAAGCCTGGGAGATCAGGATTCCAGGAAAGCCCCCAAGCGCAAGGGTGGCGACAAGGCCCAGGCCAAGAGTAAAGCCAAAGGCGGAAGCGACAAGGCCGCCGCTGCCCGGGAGAAAATCATCGAGGCCGTCAAGGCAGGCAAGCTCTCGAGGGAAGATGCCGGCAAAAAGCTCAGGGCGATGAAGGCTAAGGACGGCCAGAAGAAAGACGCCAAGGGCAAAGCCAAAGGTGAGGCCAAGGGTCAAGAGAGAGACGGCCGTGCCCGATACGAGGCCGCCAGAAAAGAGCTCGGCGAAGCGGTCAGAAGCGGCAAGATCACCAGGGAAGAAGCCGGCAAAAGATGGAAAGCCATCGAGGGCCGGATGAAGCTTGGAGAAGACAAGAAGAAGCACGACAGGCTTGTCAAGGAAGGCAAGATCTCCCAGAAGGATGCCGACACAAGATTCAAAGAATCCGTCGAAGCCTACAAGAAAAGCCTGGGAGGCCAGGATTCCAGGAAAGCCCCCCGAGGAAAGGGTGGCGACAAGGCCCCGGCCAAGGGTAAAGCCAAGGCTAAAGAAAAAGGCGGAAGCGACAAGGCCGCCGCTGCCCGGGAAAAAATCATCGAGGCTGTCAAGGCAGGGAAGCTCTCGAGGGAAGAGGCCGGCAAAAAGCTCCGGGCGATGAAGGCTAAGGACGGCCAAAAGAAAGACGCCAAGGTCAAAGACCATGGCAAGGGTCATGACAA
>PAOC01000080.1 GCA_002708465.1 Planctomycetota bacterium | reverse complement strand
ACAACATGGATGCCGCCGCGCTTGTTCCAGTAGAGGGTGTCTCCGTCTTCGGTGGTGATGCGGATCTTGTAGCGCCCCGGGGAGGGCTGGGAACCCAGCGCCTCGCCTTTTTTGAATATTCCCATAGGTCCTCTCCGTAATGCGGCTCTTCCGCCGCAATGGATCTCAGTCGGTTTTTTTCCCAGGCAGTAGGAATCACCGCCGCAGATCGTATCATAGCGGACTGATTTCCAATAATCCCTTGGGAGGGCGCAAGCGATGCGGCCGCCGCCAGAACTTCCGTCCATTCTAGAATATTTCCAGGAGCGCAGCGCTTCCATGCTGGAGGAGCTGCGCGGCTTCGTCGAGCTGGAGACTCCCAGCCGGGATGCCGGAAGGGTTGAGGCTTTCGTCGCCGCGTACTCGGGTCTCCTCGATGAGGCGGGGCTCGCCTGCCGGCAATTCCCAGGGCCCCTGGGACCGCAGCTCCTGGGTGAGCTGCCGGGGGAGGAACCCCCCATCGTCCTGGTGGGGCATTGCGACACTGTCTGGCCGGTGGGTGTGGTCGCAGAGCGTCCCGTGGATGTGCGCGAGGGGAAATTATTCGGCCCGGGGGCCTATGACATGAAGGCGGGTCTCTGCATCGCGTTGGGCGTTGCCCGCTTCCTTCGTGATACCGGGCACAGCCTCAGGCGCCGGCTGCAAGTCTTCGTCGCGGCGGATGAGGAGAGCGGCGGAACTACCGGGCACCCGTGCATGGACGAAGCGCTTTCGCCTGGCTCGACGGCCCTCGTTGTCGAGCCGCCCTGCCCCGATGGATCGGTCAAGGTTCGGCGCAAGGGGGTCGGAATCTATGAACTGAAGATAACCGGGAGGGAGGCTCATGCGGGGGTCGAGCCTGAGCGCGGAATCAGCGCGGTCGACGAGTTGGCCCGCCTGGTGCTCGAGATTCACGGCTGGAACGACCCGGCGAGGGGTATCCAGCTCAACGTCGGCACCATCGCCGGCGGCACGGCAGGGAACGTCGTGGCCGGCTCGGCCGCGGCGGGCGTCGATCTCCGCTTCGATCTTCCCGCCGATGGCGAGGAGATGGAGAGGAAGCTGCTCGCGCTCGAGCCGGCGAACCCGGGGGCGTCTCTCGAGGTTAACGGCAGCCTCTGTTTTCCGCCGCTGGTTCCCACACCGGAGACCCTGCGGCTTGGAGAGGTGGCCTGCTCCATCGCTTCTGAGCTCGGCCTGGAGATCTCCACCGGCAGCTCCGGCGGCGGCAGCGATGGCTCCTACCTGTCCTCGAAGGGCCACTTCGTTCTCGATGGAATGGGAGTCGAGGGAGGCGGCGCCCATGCGCTCGATGAGCATATCGTTCTGGAGAGCCTGCCGGTGAGGGCGGCCTTGCTCGCCGGGATGGTCCTGGCCGTTGACGAAGACGGCCTCGAAGCCCCGAAGGCCTAGGCGANNGATTCGAGTCCNCGGCGGTAGTCCGGGTAGAGCANGCTNACTCCGAGCTCTTCGANCAGCTTGCGGTTNGAGAGGCGCTTGCCCNGATCCGNGGAGGCGGTGTCCAGCTCCGGCNGTTCTTCCCCGGCGAGCTCGGCNGCGNANNGGTAGAAGTCGATGCGCTTCACGGGCGCGCCATCGACGCCGAGGTAGAGCTCTCCTTTCCTNCCCCGCNTGNCGGCNGCGCANACCGCCGNNGCCGCATCGTCGATGTGGATCCAGTTCATCCAGNCCTCGGCGCTTCCCCGCAGNCGCTCCCGGAAGCCCGGGCGCCGAAGCCATTCGATNGGCGAGCGTCCGGGCCCGTAGAGCCCGCCGAGGCGAACGACGATATTGTCGCNGGNGNCNCCTTCGAGGATGATTTNTTCGGCTTCGCGCAGCAGCGCCGGACGGCCTTCGGGAGGCTCGGCCGGGCTNGNCTCGTCAAGCAGNTCGCCGCTGTCCTGGTGGTAGACCCCGGTCGATGANACGTAGACGAANCGGCGAAGACCGTTTTCGGCCAGNCGGTNCCGGCACGCNGCCGCGGCGTCGCGGAAGACGAGCNCNTCCCTGCCGCCCCTGCCGGGCGCCGCGCAGTAAACCGCGGCCTCCCATTCTCCCTCCAGNGCCGCCGCCTCTCCCNCGGTCTCCAGCTCCAGCAGCGCGGCGGGGATGCCGNCNNCTTCAAGCTCAGCCGCCCGGGCNTCGCTTCTCGTGGTGCCGCNGACCTCGCNGCCTGCTTCCTGCAGGTTGTGGGCGATTNTCTTCCCCAGGTAGCCGCAGCCGATGATGAGGGTTTTTTTCACCTTGCCGTTCCGGGGNGTCGCGGCGCNATNGCCGGCGGGTTATTTNTTTTTGAAAATNAGGACGTGCTGCCGGGANAGGAAGTNGCCCTTATTGGCCACGAAACGGAANCCGGTCGCCGCCAGCTCGCCGCGCATCTGTTTTACGGTCGTCCTGTGCAGGGGCTTNATCGGGATGCTGGGNTCCTCNCCCCTGTATTCGACCAGCACGACCCGCCCATCTTTCTTCATCGCCTTGTGGATGCCGGCCATGACCGGGATCGGGTTCGAGATCTCGTGGTAGACATCGACCATGATCAACAGGTCGATGCTGTCGGGNGGAAGCTTCGGNTCGGTCTCGGTNCAGAGAATGGGTACGGTATTGGTNANCTTCTGCTCGGCGGCCCGCAGCCTGAGCAGCTTGAGCATCTGGGGCTGGATATCCACGCAGAGCACCCGGCCCTCGGCNCCGACCCTGCGGGCCATCCTCAGCGAGAAATAGCCGTTGCCNGCNCCAAAATCGCATACGGTCTGCCCTTTCTTGAGCTCGAGGANATCGAGAACCTTCTCAGGCTGCTCGTTCTTTTCGCGCTCAGGCCGAATCAGCCAGTTGGCGCCCTGGTAGCCCATGACGGGNGCAATCTGCCGGCCCCGGTAGTATTCCTTGCCGCCCCTGAGTCCTTTCAGCAGGCCATTGTCGNNGGCNCCCAGNTGTTCGCTCATCAGGGTNTATTCTCCTTTCAGCCAGGAGGTCACCCGTCTCATGGAGGCCCACTCGGCGGCCCGGGCGAGCAAGGTCAGCACCATTCCCGTTGANGGCCCGGNCTCCGCNTCCAGCGCGCAGACAAAGACCCGGGATCTGAAGGGGCCGCGGTTGAAAAAACCGGGGCTCACGTTCCACACNANGGGATAGCGCTTGGGGGNCTNCNTGTCNGCGACCTCGGCCGAGGCGGTCGCCTTGACGGCGTAGGCCAGGAGNTGANCGCCTTTNTTTTCCAGCNCGTATTCCCGCAGGCGGCCCTGGTGCCAGAAGTGGGTCAGGGATTGAGTTACCTGNCCGCGCTGGTCGGGGAAAGCAACGGCGATGGGAGTNGCCGNCGGCTCGAGNTCNCCGAGCCGGGCACGGCCGATGAGNGCNGANAAATCTTCGGAGTCGGGAAGCGAGGCGGCCGCATCGGCGNAGAGAACCAGGCCTTGCCCGCCGCGNCCGGCCTTCAGCGCCCAGGCCTCATCCCTGGCGGTCAGCTTCGAGGCGATCATGATGGACTGGGCCCAGAGCAGGTCTTCGTCGCTTACCTTGCCNGGGCTGNCCGAGCGAATCTGCAGCGGTCCGGCGGAGGTCAGCTTGCGGCCGAGTCCATCNTTCGTGGAGGNGGNGGTCTCGACGAGAAGNATTCGGAGGCCGTCCTTGCGAGCNCCTGTTTGCGCCGCNGCGGGGAGCGACAANAGGAGAAATAGTGGCAGGAGTCGAATNGTCATTTGGNGAGCCTCGTGCTTGCCGTATTGGGGANGGTCGAAAAAAAAACGACCAGGGCAAGGATGGCTAATGTCTCGAGNCGATGCAAGCGNGGATCAGGAGGTNCGGGGGCCGGGCGGCCTTTTTCAGGGACAGAAGGCGGTNTCGGGGCAGGAGGCNGGCTGGGATTCCCACCAGTCTCTCCANGCCTTGGAGTGGCGTTCAATCCAGTCNTGGGCCGCCGCCTCCCAGTCGAGNTCCTTGCCTTCTTTCTCCGCNANNTGNGACTTATGCTGCTCGATTTCCCGAAGCTGCATCTGTCCATCGATCCTCATTTTTTCGGCTCGCCACTTCTTTCCGATTCGCCCCTCCCAGGCGTCGAGAGCCTCCTCGATGGTGATTTTGCAGTNGNTCTCGCGCTGGAGGAATANTCTGCAGGCGTGGATCGCGCGAACCTCAGAGGGCCAGAAGCCGGTCAGCAGCNTGGAGATTTTCGTGCGGGTGTTTTCGCTNCCGCCGGGATGACGCGATGTTTCTGGTGCCGATTGCATAGCCATCTGCCTGGNTACCGGTTGCAGTNGAGGGGAAACCGCTTCGCAATATCTTTTTCTTCGATCATCCCGGCAAGAAACATTAACAAAAGCCGGGNNCAGGGGCCGGTTTGGGNAAATAAACACNGGCCTGAGACGGGATTTTCCGGNCCGTNCTCGTTTTCTGCCGCTGAACTGCCGATAAAGCGAACCAGCNTNTCANTCCGGCGGATNNGGCTCNGNGCCGGTGTCGAGGTATTGAAGCTCGTGGAGNCGGTGGTAGATGCCGCCGAGAGCGAGAAGCTCCNNGTGGNTTCCCTGCTCGCGGAGNTCGCCCTTGTGCAGCACGAGGATCTTGTCGGCCTTCTTGATGGTGGAGAGCCGGTGGGCGATGACGATCGAGGTTCTTCCCTCCAGCAGCTTGCTGATGGCGTCCTGGATCAGGGCCTCCGTCGTTGAGTCGACGTACGCGGTCGCCTCGTCCAGGATCAGGATGTCCGGATCGTGGACGAGGGCGCGTGCGAAGACCAGCAATTGCTTTTCGCCGACGGAGAGGGTCCGCCCTCTCTCGCTCAGCACCTCATCGTAGGCGCCGGGGAGCCTGTCGATAAATCCATCGGCGTTGGCGCGGCGGGAGCAGTCAAGCAGGCGCTCCTGGGTGATCTCTGATGCGTTGAGGACGAGGTTCTCCCGCACCGATCTCGAGAAGAGAAAGACGTCCTGCATGACGCTGCCGATCCGGGCCCGCAGATCGCGTTTACCGTATTCCCTGACGTCGGCTCCATCGAGGAGGATCGCGCCGCGCTGGGGGTCGTAGAAGCGGCTGACGAGATTGACGATGGTGGTTTTCCCCGATCCCGTAGCGCCGACGATGGCGACCGTCTCTCCGGGGTTGATGCTGAAGCTGATGTCCTTCAGCACGTATTCCTCATCCTTGTAGGCGAACCACACCCGGTCGAACTCGATGCCNCCTCGGAATTTTTCGCCCGGCAGCGGCGAGGCCGGGTCGATGATAGACTCCGGCGTGTCGAGGACGTTGAAGACGCGCTCGGCGGCGGCCATGGCGGACTGGAGGATGTTGTAGCGGTCGGCCATGTCGCGGATGGGCTGGAAGAAACGGCCGAGGAAATGCCAGAAGAGGTAGAACTCTCCGAAGGTCAGGGCCTGCTCCGTGGCGGTGAGCTGGATGCCGCCGCGCCAGATGACCGCGGCCAGCACGATGGTGCTGACGATCTCGATCACCGGGAAGAAGACCGCGTAGGCCATCACCGAGCGCAGGAAGGCTCTCATGTAGCGGCCGTTGATTTCCCGGTGCTCTCTCTGATGCGACTCCTCCCGATGGAAGGACTGCACGATCTCCATCCCCTGGATCGCCTCCTGGGTGAAGGAGTTGAGGTGGGAGAGGTGTCCGCGTTGCAGCCGGTAATATCTGCGGGCCTTGTTTCTGAAGATGAAGGTGCCCAGGATCAGCAGCGGCAGCGCGCTGAGGGTAACGAGCGCCAGGGTGATATTGACCCAGAGGAGGGCGGCGGTGATGGCCGTGAGAATCATCACATCGGCAAGGAAGCTGACGATCCCGCTGGCGAAGAGCTCGTTGAGCGCCTCGATGTCGCTGGTGATGCGGGTTACGAGACGTCCTACGGGATTCCTGTCGTAATAGCCCAGGGGCATTCGCAGGAGGTGATCGTAGAGCTCTTGCCGTAGATCAAAGACGACCCTCTGCCCAATGTTGGCCATGACAAGGCTCTGGGCGAAGCGCAGCAGCAGGAGCAGGAGGGATACGCCCAGGAAGATCGAGGCGAGAAACAGGAGCTCTTCGAAGGCCCCGGCGGTGTCGGTCCTTTCCCCGATGATGCTTTCGCTGAGCGGCCCATCGATGGCCTGCTGGATGATGAAGGGTCCGACCAGGCTGGCGAGCGTAACGAAGGTGAGCAATAGCAGGGCCAGCACAATCAAGCTCTTATGCGGCAAGGCGTAGCGCAGGAGCCGGCTCATGAGACCCCTGTCAAAGGCCTTGCCGACAACGAAATCTTCATGGAATGACGGGCTGTTATCCTGGGGCATCTTTACATGCCCTCCAGCTCGTCAGAGAGCAGCTGCAGCCTGTAGGTCTCGGCATAGAGTCCATTTGTTTCGATGAGCTCGGCATGGGATCCCTCTTCGGCGACCCGGCCATCTTCGAGTACATAGATCCTGTCCGCGTGCAGGATGCTTGAGATCCTCTGCGCTACGACCAGGGTCGTGATGCTGCCGGTGGCGACCCCGAGCTCGGTGAGGATCTCCTTCTCAGTCTGCGTGTCGACGGAGGAGAGCGAATCGTCAAGCAGCAGAATAGCGGGCTGTACCAGCAGGGCCCGGGCGAGGGCGGCGCGCTGCTTCTGTCCGCCGGAGAGAGTGACGCCGCGTTCGCCCACCTGCTCTTCCCATCCCCGGGGGAATTGGTCGATATCTTTCTCGAGTCGCGAGACTCGGGCAGCGGAGAGCACTGTCTCTTCTTTCGGCGCGTCGATGCCGAAGCCGATATTGCCGCTGATGCTTCTCGAGAAGAGGAAGCTCTCCTGCGGGACGTATCCGATGGCGCGTCGAAGCAGACCGGTCGGAAGCCGGTTGATGTCGATTCCGTCGATGAAGATACGCCCATCATCGACCGGCAGGATTCTCGGCAGGGTCTTGAGGAGGGTCGACTTGCCTGAGCCGGTGCGGCCGGTGATGGCAATCGTATGGCCGGCGGGCGCCTCGATCGAGATGTCCTCGAGGATTTTTTTTCCGTTGTAGGCGAAGTCGAGGTTTCGGATCGAGATCGTCCCGGTGATCTTTCCGGCGGGAGGGGTGACGGGTTCCGCCGGCAGGACGATGTTGGATTTTGATTCGAGGATCGCCTCCAGGCGTCTGACGCTGGCGCTGGCCCGGTGGAACTGGTTGACGACCCAGCCGATGGAGATCATCGGCCAGATGAGCTGAAACTGGTAGCCGGCGAACTTGATGAATTCTCCCAGGGTCAGGGCTCCGTTGCCCTCCANCAGGTAGTAGCCGCCCAGCACCAGCAGGAGCATCACCGAGAGNTCGTTGACNCCGGCNACGAGGGGNTGCATCCAGGCCTGGATNCTGGCGGCGACCAGGTTGTCTTTGACGTAGTCGCCCGAAAGTTTTCGGAAGCGCTCNCTCTCGGCTTCTTCCTGGGCGAANGACTTCACCACCCGGATNCCGGCAAAGTCTTCCTGGGAGAGAGAGCTCAGGTNCGAGAGGGTCTCCTGNGCCTTGAAGACCGCGTCATGCACCCTGGGGCCGATCTTACGGACCGAGAGGGTGAGCAGGGACAGGGGCACCATGAGCAGCAGGGTGAGCCATCCGCTGACGGAGATCATCAACGGCAGAGCGATCAGGAGCATGCAGGCGGTATTGGCCGAGTACATGATGATNGGCCCGGCCAGGACTCGCACGCGCTCGACGTCCTGGGTGCAGCGCGCAAGGAGATCTCCCGTCTTCCAGTTATTGTAGAAGCCCTGGTCCAGGCTCTGCAGATGAGAAAAGAGCCGGTCTCGCAGGTCGAACTCGACCTTGCGGGAGGCGCTGATGATGAACCAGCGAATGGCGAAGAGGCTAAGCCCTCTTGTGAAGGCGAAGATTACGATCGCGACGAGGAGGATGGCGACCTGGGAGCTGGGTGGGAGGGAGTTGATGGTCTCCTGTGGGCCCATGGACTCGCGGAGGATGTCGACGCATTCACCGGTCAGCCATGGGATGGCGAGCAACGAGCCAATCGACAGCGGCACCATGAGGAGTCCCGCCAGGTAGCGACGCCCATAGCGTTTAGCGAAAGGGAGGATGAAACGAATACTGTTCAAGTCGCAGGTCTTTCCACCGAGGGTGATTGCAGTGCGGGCATTCTATGCCCCTTGAGGTTGAGCTGGAGGTCATTTCCCGTAAAAAGCAGTCCGTTCGGGCCGCCCAGAAAAGACTCCCGCGCTCACCCCGGCGGTGCTAACATCGATTTTGACGGCGGCTTGCGGGAATTCATTCAGGGTTATNAGGAGAAACCGGCAGGGNAGAGGCCGGAAAGCTTCGAGATCGGAAGGGTAAGATGAACGCCAGGAAAGTAAATAAGTCAGTTCTATGGTTCACGGGCGTCTTTCTGCTGGTGAGCACCAGCGCCTGGGCCGTGAATCGNTTCAGGATCGATGATGGCCAGCTGGCCCTGGGCTCGAGCGGAAACATCATCTCNGTGGTTGCGGATATCGATCAGGCGATCGTCGGCTTCTCGGTCGCCCTGGATTTTGATCCGGCGAAGCTTCGTATTGCCGAGGTCCGCCTTGGAGCTGAGGTGGCCGGGCTCGAACCCGAATTCAGCCAGGGGGTGATCGATAACGACCGGGGGGAATTTGTCCATGGGGTTGTCGTGTCCCTCTCCGAGACGATTATCGAGCGCAGGATTGCCGAGGGGCAGGACGTCGAGATCCTGCAGCTGGTCGTCGATGTTGTCACCGAGGAGCCCGGGAGCACCTCTCTGGACCTGGGCAATGCCGCCGGTTTCCCGGGCCGCCGCAACGTCATGACCGATGGCAGCGGCAACTCGGTCGCTCCGGGGCCGCAGCTTTCCGATGGAGCCTTGTCCCTGCGGAGGCTGCTGCCGGTCATCAAGCATATCCAGGGTAACATNGGCGGTATCGGGGACACCTTCCTTGTCGTCGGGTTTAATTTTGACCAGGANGGACTNNGNGTCACGATCTGCGGCAACGAGGCCGAGCATCGNCTGCTNGGCGATGGTCAGACCCTGCAGGTCTTCGCGCCGGTCTGCGNCTCGGCGGGTTTCGCTTCGCTCGAGATCTGTAATTCTTTCGGCTGCGATANGGTTGCCCAGGGATTTGAATACGAGCTNGTCGGNGGAGGGCAGGTGCCCGGTGACTGTAACNGCGATGGNGGNCTCGATCTCTCTGATGGGGTCTGTCTCCTGAGCCANCTCTTCCTTGGTCAGCCGGCGGACCTGCCCTGCGATGGGGCCGGCGAGGTCGGCCTGAANGATTTCAATGGTGATGCGCGCATCGATCTCTCCGATGGTGTNGGAGCGCTGGTCTATCTTTTCCAGGGNGGGCCAGCCCATGCCGGGGGTGTCGNCTGCAGAATCTTCGNGGGATGCCCCAATAGCTGCAATTAAGATGTACGCCTGNAGCNGGGCNGTCCGNGCCTGCAGAATTTGCGTGAGCNGGATTAGAGTGCTATGATCGACGGTTCAGGGCCAGTGGGTAAACGAACCAGGAATCCTATTATTTATACNGAGGTGTCTCATGGGTAAGATCCGTTTCTTTCAGTTTGCGGTGATATTGAGTGTGTTGGCTTGCGCGGCCACCCTGATGGCGGCCAATCGCTTCGAGGTTTCAGGAAGGAATCTTCCCCAGGGAACCACCGGAGCCGAGATCTCGATCCGGGCCGACCTTGACCAGGACATCTACGGNTTCTCCGTGTCGTTGAACTTCGATCCCAACGACATCACCATCACCAGCGTACGGCTGGGCAGCGCTGTCGCGCCGCTGGAGCCCGAGTTCAGCGCCGGGGTGCTTGATAACGATGCCGGCCAGTTTTCCCACGGAGTGGTCTTCGCCCTGAGCGAGGCGCGCATCAACACCAAGCTCGAGTCCGCCGAGGACCTCGAGGTGCTGGTGCTCGTGATCGATGTGAGCGTCACNCCCGGNNNCACGACGCTCGATCTGGCCAATGGNAGCACGCCCGGACGGCTGAANGTAATGACGGATGGNGTTGGCAACTCAGTGTCCCCGGNNCCCACCCTCGTCGATGGNACGATCAACATCATCGACCTGGCCCCGCGCCTCGACACCTACCTCGAGAACAACGGNGGCTCGGGTNCCGTCTTCACGATCATCGGCAGCAACTTTGATCAGCCGGAGCTGACCGTGAAGGTCTGCGGTAATGATGCCGAGCACGAGGTGCTCGCCAATGGCCAGACCCTGCGGGTGACGGCGCCCCGCTGTCCCGACAAGGGACCGGCTCTCGTCGAGGTCTGCACNGTGCGNGGCTGCGTCCGCGACCCCCTGGGCTTCATGTATACGGTCGCCGACACCGCCCCGATCGTCACCAGCGTTATTTCCAATGCGGGCCGCGCCGGCTCTGTCTTTTTTGCCGATGCGCGCAACCTGAGCAACCCGGACACCGTCACNGTGAAGGTCTGCGGNAACGATGCAACCTTCTCCATTCTTCCCGGCGGCGTGACCCTGCGCACCCTCCTGATCACGGCTCCGGATTGCGGGACCGGCGGCTGGGCGACCCTCGAGGTCTGCAATGAATTCGGCTGCGACACCCTCGCCGAGGGCTTCGACTACGATATCGTCGGCGGCNGNCAGGTGCCCGGCGACTGTAACAGTGACGGNAGCCTCGACCTCTCCGATGGCGTCTGNCTCCTGAGCCACCTNTTTGTCGGCCAGCCGNCCGAGCTGCCCTGTGAGGGNGCGNGCGAGGTCACCCTCAATGACTTCAACGGGGATAACANCATCGATCTCTCCGATGGAGTCGGTGTCCTGGTCTATCTCTTCCAGGGCGGCGNNGCCCATGCCGAGGGGACCGAGTGCAAGGTGCTGGTGGGGTGCAATAACCTCTGCAATTGAGGAAGCAGCCGCCCGGCACGGCGTCCAGGGCCGGGCCGAGCTCGTATTTCCTTCAACGGGGCGTGATCATTCACCCTCGATGGGCATGATGTGAGGAGGAGGTTCGTCCTCTTCGTCGTTGGCCTCTTCTTTCCCTGTGTCCGTTGCCGCCGGAGCGTCTTCTTCGGTGGAGGCTTGTTCCGCTCCGCCAGGGTCATCTTCTATCGGAGCGGTCTCCGTACTTTCCGCGCCGTCGTCGACCGGGGGGTCGCGNAAAAGGAGTCCAAAGAGGACGAGGACGACAGCGGCCATGNCGGCCGGCCACATCCAGATGGTCTTCCAGTCGGCGACATCATCGATGGTGTTTTCGGCCTTGATCCACCCTGCGACCATAGCACCGATGAACATCCCCGCTCCCAGGGTGACGAGGACAAGGAAGCCCTGGGCTGATCCGCGGATCTCCTTGGGAGCGGCCTTATCGACGTAGATCTGGCCGGTGACGAAGAAGAAGTCGTAGCAGATGCCATGCAGTATGACTCCAGCCAGGAGCATCGAGGTTACCGGGCTGGCGGGGTCAGCCGCGCCAAAGGCGAACAGGGCGTAGCGGGCCGCCCAGGCCAGCATGCCCACCAGNAGCATTTTCTTGACCCCGAGCCGGGCGAAGAAGAGCGGCATGAGAACCATGAAGAAGATCTCGGATACCTGTCCAAAGGTCATCTTCAGGGTNACNCCNTCNACTCCCACATCGGCGAGGCANGCGGCGGCAAANGCGTAGTAGAAGGAGAGCGGTATGCAGATGATGAACGAGCAGATCATGAAGATCGCNAAGGATGGNTTNCCNAGCAATTGGATCGCGTCGATGCACAACACGTCCCGGGCGGTCACCTTCTTGCCGGCGGAGGCGGGGGGAGTGTTGGGCATGGTGAAGCAATAGAGCCCGAGGATGACTCCCGAGATGGCGCCCAGCTTGAACATCCAGACCGCGGATTCTCTAAGGACATCGGCGACATCGAGAGCCGCAAGGGTGATCAGGAAACCTCCAGCGATCCAGCCGATGGTTCCCGCTACCCGGATCCAGGGGAACTGCTTCTCGGGATTGTCCATCTTGTGGAAGCACAGGGTGTTTGAGAGNCCGAGGGTCGGCATATAGCAGAGGAAATGGCCCAGCAGCAGGCCGTTAAAGGTCGAGGGGTCCGGGTTCTCCCCGAGAGTGCTGNCTCCAGCCGCCCACAGGAGCNCTCCNCCAAGAATATGAAGGACCCCGAGAACCACCTGCGTGGNAAAGAAACGGTCGGCNATCATGCCGACGATAAAGGGTGAGATCATGGCAGCCAGCGGCGCCATGGNGTAGGTCGTTCCGATNTGAATNCCCGTCCATCCCTCCAGGCCGCTGAGGTAAGGACCGGCGCTTACGTACCAGACGCCCCAGAAGAAATACTGGATGAACATCATCACCCAGAGTCGGNNGAATAGGTTTGGAGACATGGTTTTTCTCTCTTATTGGCTGGAGTGGTGAAATCGATCTCGGCGTTATCGTAGGAAACTATTCGTTCGCTGTCGATGGGGATTTCCCNGTCGGCGNTCTATATGCNCGTGCTCGCGNGTTGAATTCCCNCGGGNAAGGCATTGGCGACGAGGCCTCTTTTNTTTCATAATGCGCCGTCANGCTTCGGCTGTTCANGCTGGAGCTCACANCCNGTTTTCAGCAAGGAGCCCGAGNNAAGATGCCCCTGGTACTCGACTACGATTCGACGATGAAACTGTATGANCGCTGCGGCGAGAAGAAGATCGTCATGGCNCGGATCGGCTACAGCGACCAGGACCAGATCCAGGGNATCGTGCGCGGCGCCGCCCGNTTNGCNGNNGAGCACNCNATCGANAGCCTGCCGATGGGCATCTTNTCTACCGTNGGCCANTACATCCTNCAGCANCTGCCGCGCTATCTCGATGCCGGCCACGAGCTGCCCGCCGATGGNGGCGANCCGGNCGCCTACCACCGCCGCTGNATNCGNAACGCCCGCCTCGCCGTCANCTTCATGAGCATNCTNACCGAGGAGGGNGANGNGGACTTCGGNNGGGTGGCGNTCACNCANCANTACGACCACGGCCATCACACNCTNCCCGGGGGGGTNNTNTCNGAGAACGAGCTGCTGCGCCAGCCGGAATTNATCGANCTCTTCTCGAGNGTCATGTTCGACGACACCCACTCTCCTTTTGACGACAACTGCCGNAANTCGGCGGANTACCGCGCTTTTCTCGAGGCCGAGGGNCGCAAGAAGGTCCTCGANGGNTGCCTCGAGGAGGTCGCCGCCGGCGGCGACGGGCTCGATGAATCAGCCTGCACCAACCCGGACCAGATNGAGCAATTCCTCGAGCGCACCGGCTTCGAGCTGGTGGTNCCGAACATCGGCACCGAGTCGATCAACGCGCAGCAGGTCGGGGTCCAGTGGCAGGTNCTCGAAGAGATCGACAAGCGCGGCATCGGACCNCGCCTGATCGTACACGGCTTCAGCTCCATCAAGGCGCTNGAGGTTGAGCAGCAGCGTCGCCTGGGACACCTCGGCGTCGTCGGCATGAACGCCTGGAGCTACATTCCCCAGCACATCGGNCCGCAGCTGCTGGAGCGNTCGGCAAACATTCTCTCGGGCCATGATGAGAAGCTCGGCTACCCGGTGGACTTTGACGGAGACGGCCAGCCGGTCTATTCCGAGTCCCGTGATGCCAACGTCTTTTTCGGTCCCGTGCTTGACCAGGTGCGCGATCTAAAGGTCCGCCTGATCGCCGACAGCGTCTACGAGATTCTCGGCAACCTCGGCTATGCCGCCTTTGGCGCGGATGCCTCCTGAGCTTCCGATGCCGGCCTCTTCTCCGGATACCCGCTTGTAGAAACCCTTCGCCGGCGCCGCGCTGTCCTTCTCGATGGCGAGCTCCGTCTCCTCCTTGAAGAAGCCGCCCAGGCGTTCGCAGAAGCCGGAGAGGATCTCTATATCGAGCGGCTCAAAATTCGATCGCTTCTCGATGTAGACCAG
>PAOC01000036.1 GCA_002708465.1 Planctomycetota bacterium | reverse complement strand
CATCTGTGCATTCACCTGTTTTTTATCGAAGCTATTCTATGAATGATCCGGCTGACCCGGACTCGGCGAAGCATTCTATAGAAAACACCCTATTCGAACAATGTCAGCCCCTCAAAAAAGGTCTGGAAATTGAACCGGAAGAATGTCGAGGAGCTTCTCAGGCGAGGCCCCGGAGCACCGCGATGCCGTGCTTGATGGCCTCTACACGCTCATCCTGATCGCCGACCTCACGCTCGACAACCAGCGGCCCGCAATAGCCGGCTCTCTCGAGCGCCGCTACGAACTCGGCCATCCCGACAGAGCCATCACCCAGAGGAACCTCGGCCCCCCACTCCCCGCTCGCCTGGGGAGGATTCGCATCCTTGGCGTGTACGTGGGCAATATCGGGACCGAGAATCTCGATCGCCTCAATCGGGTTTCCCATATCGTAGAGAATCATATTGGCCGGATCGAAGTTGACCCGCAGCGAGGACATCTTCAGCTCATCGAGAGTTTGCCGGAGCAGGGCGGCCGTCTCCTGTCCCGTCTCCATGGTGAAGAGCACATCCTTCTCCGACGCGTATTGGGCAGCCTCGGAAATACAGTCGAGAAAACTCGACCGTTCAGCCCCATCATCTTCCGGGATAAAGCCGGCGTGGCTGCAGAGGCACCTGAGTCCGAGCGCCGCGGTCTGGTCGACAGCCTGGCGGAAAATATCCAGCCGCTCGGAGCGCGTCGCCGGATCGCCGAAGCCCCCGGTCTGCCTGATCGTCGCCGGTGAGGTATAGTCCTCACCAGGGAACCCGATCATCGTCCCGCTGAGCTCGAGGCCTGATTCCTTGAGCGCGGCCAGAAAACCGTCCCCCTCGTCCCAGGATCCATGGGTCGGATCTCCGAGGCCGATCTGTACCACCTCGGCTCCCACCTCGGAACTCAGACGAACCAGATCGGGAATATTGCTTACCTGCAGCGACCAGCTGCAGACGCCCAGGGAGGGCTGTACCATGGTATTACCTCCAGGCGACCATCAGTCGCGCATGTCGTGACAGCTCTCACAGGAGTCCTCGACGGCCTTCAACATCTTCTTGGCTCCGGCGGCGTCCTTTTTCTTGATTGCCATGGCGACCTTCATCATGTCATCACGAATCGAGATGGAGACCGCCTTCCACTTTTTCATATTCGCCGCGCCCTCGACCTCGTCGCTGGTGTGAAACTGCAATACATTGCAGAACTCGGCTACATAGTGGGCCGCCTTCATGGCCTTGGAGTACTTCTTGATCTTGAGCTGGTCGGAGATCGCTTCAAAATTCTCATCAACTGCATCCATCAGGTCATCCATGGGTACAACGGGCTTGTAGCAGGGCGTCTCTCCATAGACTACCGGAAGATTGAGATCACTGTGATTCCCCCCGGGCAAGCCGACCAGGGCCATGACAAACGCTCCAAGAGCAGCCAGGCTGCAAACAATAAAACGGTTTCGGTTCATCAATATCATCTAGATCTCCTTAAGCTGGTATCTTGGGTTAGGACAGTACCTGAGTTCCGAGTTGCCTTGTATTCTGCGTACTGATTGACTGGGACTGTCAGGGAATCTATTTTCTCTCCACAAGTGATTTGGTCAAGATCGTACTGCAGATATTCACTCGAATAGATAATTTGAGCCTATGCTGAATGACAAAAAAGATCTCAAGGTCGCCCTGATCGGCGGCGGCATGTTTGGCGGAGACGTGGTTCTTCGATCCATCGAAGATTTCGAGCGCTGCGGGATTGCGCCCTACCTCGGCAGGATCGGACTGGATGAACGAGCCAGGGAGCTCGCCGAGGTCTCCCTGAGACTTGTCGCCATCGGCACCCGGACAGCGCAAACCGCCGAGGCGCTCTGCGCCGCCTACTCTGAAAGAATCCCGGAAGCCGCCCCNGCCCCCTTCCACGGAGAGACCCCCTGGGTGGACATCTTCGAAAAACACGAGGTCGACATCCTCTACGTCGCCACCCCCGACCACCTCCACTACGCCCCGACTCTTCACGCTCTCGAACGGGAAGCCCACGTGATGGTCGAGAAGCCTCTAACCCTGCGGCTGGACCAGGCGGATGAGCTCATCGAGCTGGCNGAGAAAAAGAACCTGGTGGTGGGAGTCGACATGCACAAACGCTACGACCCGTGCCATCGTTTCATCTTTGAAGAGCTTGCGGGAAAAATCGGCAGGCCTCTCTACGCGCGGGCTGTCCTGGAGGAGCCACTCGAGGTCGCCACGGAGATCTTCAAATGGGCGGCGAACTCCAACCCGTTCAGCTACGTGGGAATTCACTGGCTTGACCTCTTCACCCACTACCTCGGCTCAGAGCCGCTTTCGGTGCATGCCGTTGGGCAGAAGGCCTTGCTGGCCAATTGGGACTCCGAAGGCGGAGACCGCAAGATAGACACCTTCGACGCGATGCAGGTCTCGGTAGATTACCGTGATGGCTTGCGGGTCTACTATGTCAACAGCTGGATCAACCCGAAAGAGTTCGAGGGCGCCGTGAACCAGGAGTTGGAGCTTACAGGAACACTCGGCAAGATCGAATTCGACCAACAGGACAGGGGGCTCCGTGCCACCCTCGCCGGAATCGGCAGCCGAACCTACAACCCGCACTTCACCGCAAACATCAAACGGCCGGGATCGGCCTACCCNGCCTATGATGGCTACGGAAAGGACTCCATCACGGCGATTACCCGGGCAGCCATCGAGGTAGAGCTTGGACTCTCAACCGCCGCGGAGCTCGAGGGCGACTACCCGACCGCGAGCTCTTCACGCTCGAACATCATCGTCATCGAGGCGGCGGCCGATGTGGCCTCACGCAACCATCTGCACATCGAGAGCGGGCAGGGCAGTCCCGTCACCGCCAAGATCGGCGAATCGGGCTACGAAATCAGCGATCCCCTCTCCTGAGCAGGCGAAATCTCAGCGCTTGCGCTTCTTTCCGCCCCTCTGCAGTCGAGCGGTATTGGAGTCGATGAGGAAATTCAACAGCAGGTTCTGGAGGCTGAATTCATCCTCATCGGAGTGCTGCTTGCCGAAGTGGCTCAGGACCTGCACGACCACTCCCGGGGTACCCGGAGGAGCCTTTCTCTTGCCCGAACCAATGGGCGCAGTCTTTCCGGTTCCCGGCCTGAAAGCGAGGGCCACCACGGAAACCGGCTTCTTCTTGTCATCGGGGCTTCGGGGCTTGACATCTGAGCTGCCCAGAAGAGGGATGACCCTCGCCCGGTTCTTGATCGTCAACTCGAAGCTCTCATCGTCAATCTGCCAATTGTGCCGGATCTTGCGCAGCTCTGGCGCGATCTTATGATCCTCGCCGCGTTTCACCACGACAGTTTTGCCGCGGCTCGATGGGTCTTCCTCTTCAGCATCGTCATCCGCTCCATCCAGGTCATCCAGGCCGAAATCGAAGCTGTCATCTTCGTCCTCCTCGCGAGCCACGTAGATGCCCTCGAGATATGGGTGGGTCGCCATGCCGCGAACCGGCGCTATGGTGACGTTGTGATCGGGAAGCTTATAGCCCGCCTCCACGAACTTGGGAAAGGCCTTCTCGACAAACTCCTTGACGATCCAATCCTCACTGAAAAGGTAGCCGCCGGCCAGGACGAACTTCTTGAGCTTCTCGACGGAATCAGCCGTGAGAGCCGGATTGAAAATGATGTGCTTGTCGCAGCCTGTACAGCGATACAGGCGGTTGTTTTTATTCCCGCCGGGCTTGCAGGTAGGACAGATGCAGAACTTGTTCATCTGGGCGCAGTTGACCAGGATCGCCCCGGTCTCCCGGAGATCGAATTTTTCAAAATCTTCCCTGTGTACCACCGTGTGAGGAATCCCCATCCGCCGGAGAACCTCCTCCATATGATCATTGTTGAGATCCCGCTTGGTCTTCTTTCCAAAAGCCTTCTCAAAGACCGCGCTGACCACCACGATGCCCTTCTTGGGCGCCTTCTCCAGGCCGACAAACCCCTTCTTTCTCAGGCCGGAGAGATGGTCGACAACCGTTCCCGTATTTGAATCTTCGTTGGCCGCCGAGCTGATCCGAAGGGGCTTGTTCTTGTTCTGGTTCCACCAACCCTCCCAGTTCACCCCGCTGGTACCGAATTGCTGGTTGGTGATCATCGTAAGTCCCTCTACCGCGGCGATCATCACCTCGCTCGCCTCCTCGCGTGATTTTTTCTCCTCGCCCTTGACCACCTCGACAAGAACATCCACAGCCTCGGGATTTCTGACCCTGGCGAGCTTCTTGATGGCCTTGAGACGAAGNGAATCAGGTCCCTTCCTGATGATCGGGGTGAGCGCGNAGACGACATTGCGGGATCTGCTGNTCTGCAGAGCGTGAAGCAGATCGCGAGCGATCGCCTTGGACTTGTTCTTGAAGATGTACTCGCCCAATTCCTCNAGNGCCGGCTTGTCTACAAAGCTGGANATACCCTCNAGCAGGCTCCAGTAAACNGTCTGNGANCTGGCNGGAACNGTCGNGGCGTATTTCAGAAGGCCGCNGATAGATTTTTCACCGCCGACCTTGATAATCTCCTCGAGGGAAGCCTCNAGCGTCTTGGCATCNCCAGACCTCAGAGCCTTNAGAACCCCTTTGAGAGCATCTTTTGAGTCATCTCCNGATACCGGCAGNCAGAGCAGGCANCTGAATGCNACCANGAGACAGCGAGATAATCCANNTCCGTTCATGAGCAAAGCCCCTTGTTCAATTAAACCCCTCAGGACGAGACACGCCTGGAGCNATTGTTACNCTGTTNCCAGGAAACCCTGANAACANTCTCTCCTGTGTCCAATTGGGGTAATCATACCGTCACAGGCACGCAGGTTGCAGAAAAAACCNCNCCTCGNTCAATAGGTNGCCCGNCCGCCNGAGATNTCGTANCANAAACCCGTNGAGAAGCTGCAGCNNTCNGATGAGAGNAANAGNACCAGNTCGGCCACCTCTNCNGGCTGNCCCACCCGNCCCATTGGGATCTTGGAGATCATGTATTCCTTCACCTCATCAGACACCTGGGCCAGGATCTCGGTTTCGATAACGGCTGGNGCGACCGAGTTGACCAGGATTCCCNNGGTGGCNACCTCCTTGGCATAGGCCTTGGTCATNCCGATCAGGGCAGCCTTGGACATGGAATAAGGCACCAGGCCGGGATTGCCTTCCTTNCCNGCNATGGAGGCGATATTGACNANNCGACCGTAGCCGTTNTCCAGGAAATGNGNATGNNCNGCNGCNCAGGCGAACCAGGGNCCCTTGACGTTNACGGCNAAGATCNGGTCAAGCTCATCCTCNNNCTGNTCCTNCANNGCNCCCTTNGGNCCGGCNATNCCNGCGTTGTTCACCAGGATGTCCACNCGGCCGAACTTGNTCACCGTNTTCTCGACCATCGCNTCGACCTCGTCCCTGCAGGTCAGATCGACAGGAACNGCCAGCACCCGCCCGCCTCCGGGGTCCAGNTCGACGGCNGCGGNTGAGGCCGCTGTCGAATCNATGTCNGCCAGGACCACTCCGGCGACATCGTCGGCAAGNAACCTCTCAGCGCAGGCTCTGCCNATTCCCCGNGCGNCTCCNGTAATGATGGCGACACGATCTTTCAACGACATTCGNGTTTCTCCAGCTCTGGGACAGGCATTTGTANTGCGCAGGGGCTTATCATGTCGCTCAAAAGGCTCGGGGGCAATCCCCAGATCANAAGGTATTACGCNCCGGTCANGATATCTGTTGGAAATNNCNTCGGGAAGAGACTAAAAATTCGNAATGTCAGGAACGGAAGAACGCTACAACCGCCACCACATCCTCGAGGCGATCGGCAAGGACGGACAGGAGCGGCTCAGCCGTTCAAAGGTCCTGATCGTCGGCTGCGGAGCGCTGGGAACCCACAGTGCCGAATACCTCGCGCGCGGCGGCATCGGAGAGCTACGGCTCGNGGACCGGGACTTTGTCGACTGGTCCAACCTCCAGCGCCAGATCGGGTTCACCGAAGAAGATGTCCGCAACGGAACCCCCAAGGCGCTCGCGCTGAAAAAACACCTGGAGAAGGCCAACTCCNCCATCACGATCGTCGCCGAGCCNACCGAGTTCCAGTTTTTCAACGCCGAAAAACTGGCCCGGGACGTTGACCTGATCATCGACGCTTCGGACAACNTCCCCACCCGCTTCCTGATCAACGACCTGAGCTGGAAGCTCTCAATTCCCTGGATCTACGGAGGGGCGATCGAGACCCGCGGACACGCGCTCTTCCTCAGCGGCCGGGACGGCCCCTGCCTGCGCTGCTATATGGGGGAACCTCCCCCGCCCGGGGCGCTGCAGACCTGCGACACAGCAGGTGTGCTCGGCCCCGCGGTAGCCATGGTCAGCAGCATCCAGGCCTCGATGGCCATCAGGAGCCTTACTGGAGACGAACCCGAGCTCTTCTGCGGACGCCTGTTCAGGCTCGATGCCTGGGAGATGGAGTGGAAGGAATCTCGCATCGAGCCGGACCCCGATTGCCAGGTCTGTAGCCGCAGAGACTTTGACTTCCTCGACGGCAAAGGCCAGCTCAACAGCGAGAGTCTCTGCGGCCGCCAGGCGGTCCAGGTACACCCCAGGTCGCCAAACGATGTTGACCTGCAGGCTCTCGCCCGCAGGCTGGAATCCGTTGGCAAGGTCGAATGCCATCCCAGGTACCTGAGACTGACCACGGAAGACTTCGCCATGACACTCTTCGATGACCAGCGTGCCATTTTCGACGGATTGACGGATGCCAGCAAAGCTCGTAGCCTGTATAGTCGCTACGTTGGTGACTGAGACCCGTACGATCAGGTGCCACATCCCACGGCAGCAACACGACCAGAAAAGAAAAAATGAAATCCCTCTCACGACTCATATCCCCCGGCCGAATCACGCGGATAGATGAAGACAACAAAGACGACTGCCTTCGCAGCCTTGTAAAATGTCTCTCCGAATCGGAATCTCTCGGAAATGAAGATTCGATCTTTGAAGCCATCATGGACAGGGAGCGCCTCCTGTCTACCGGGTTCGGACTTGGACTGGCGATCCCCCACGCCAAGCTCAACATCATCGATGACTTCATCGTCGGGCTGGCGATNCACAGAGATGGCGTTCCGTTCGATTCTCTCGATGATCAACCCGTGCATATCCTTGTCATGATCCTCGGGCCCGATCAGAAGCAGGACGAATATCTCAAGGTTCTATCAAGGGTGACAGCCTTCCTGAAAGATCAGCGGGAAAAGATCCTGTCTCTCGAGGACAATGAGGAAATCTANAAGCTCACCTTCGACTATTGAAACGATGNGTTCCCAGGCAGGCATAGTGANACAGGTCATNCAGCTCCTGCTCCCACTGTTGGCCTTCTGCGCAGTCACTGGCCGTCCCNNGCCCTGCGAGTCCCAGGAGAGCNCCGCTAAAAACGAGACCCCGACCTTTGGCCTCACCGGCGGACAGNTNCTCATCGGAAAGCTTGAGGAGAAGGAGCTCTCCATACTAACCAGCTACGGCAAACTCACGGTCCCGTTCAAGGAAATCCGCCGGGTAAGATTCAGCCCGCGGCTATCCCCAAAAGGCCGTGAGACGCTCGACGAAGCCTTCGAACGCCTGCAAAAAAAAGACCCGGAAGCGCTCGATGACCTCCGCGAAATCGGACCGGCCTGCTACAGGTCCCTTCTTACCCTGCGCGGCCTCGAAGAGGACGNGACCATCCGCAAGCAACTTTCAGGACTNATCAGGGGTATCGAGGCGGNCGACGACATCTACCTGGAAGCTGAAGACGAAATCACCACCCAGCGCTTCACGATCAGGGGAACCATCGAGGTCGGCACCTTCCATATCACCAGGGGCTCCATCAAGCTCGAGATCCCCAGCACCGACATGGTCTACATCGCCTGGGGAGAGCTGGACACCTCGAAAACCTGGAAGGTNAANTCAAGCAACATCGAGAGCTCCAACCGGCACCTGNCTACGGGCTACAAGCTNCGCAAAGGTCAGAAATTCAGCCTCGANTCCAGCGGAACNGTCATCTGGCAGGGCCGCAGCTTCGGCCCCGTGGGATTATCCAACCACAGCTGGAACTCCCGCAGCATGGGTTCTCTTCAATGGCGTGTTGGAAAGCAGGCCTGGCAGNTGGCCGGAANAAAATCCACCGGACGCGCCCCGGCCAGCGGAGAGCTCCAGNTNTCCATCCACCTGACCTCCGGCGGNACGGCCTCGGGTTTCTTTAACGTCAAGTTCCGCTCAAAAAAGTAGCCCGGGCGGCCNCTCAACCGACCAGCTCCAGGCACTCGTCGAGAATNCCCACGGCTTCCGTCACCTCCTCCTCGGTAACCGTCAGCGNNGGAGTGAGCGTGATGATGTTGCCCATGGTGAGCTTGAAGCTGAGACCGCGGGCGAGAGCCTGGTACATCACCTCCTCGGCCTCTTCGGTCGCTCTCTCCAGGCTCTTGCGGTCCCGGACGAGCTCAACCCCCAGCAGGAGCCCGAGTCCGCGAACATCCCCCACCAGGGAATGACGCCGCTGCAGGTCCCGAAGTTTCTCAAGAGCGAATTGACCAACCCGCTCGGCGTTTTCGAGCAGGTTCTCCTCCCTGATCACCTCCAGGGTCGCCAGGGCGGCCGCGCAGGCTACAGGACTCTTCTCATGCGTGTAATGCCCCAGGGCCTTATCCGCCGCAAGGTTGAGCTCCTCACGGGCGATAAGAGCGGCGAAAGGAAAGATTCCGCCGCCAAGACCTTTGCCGATCACGACCATATCGGGCACCACCCCATAGTGCTCACAGGTAAACATCCGGCCTGTGCGGCCAAGGCAGTGGGGNATTTCATCAAGGATCAGCAGGGCCCCATGCCGGTCACACGCATCGCGTACCCTCTGCCAGTAATCCGCCGGAGGGATGAAGGGTGTGCTGCGCACGGTCTCGGCGATCACGGCGGCGACGTCTCCCTCCTTCTCCAGCACATAATCGATATAGTCAGCGCATTTCAGATTGCACTCTCCCGCGCAATCCCAGACGCAGCGATAGGAATCCGGCGGCGGGACATGCTCGGCACCCGGCAGAAGCGGGCCCATGCCTTCTCGAAAGAAAGCCTCGCCGCCGATGGAGATGGTGTCGAGAGAGGCTCCGTGAAAGGAGTCCCACATGCTGATGGTCTTGAACCTGCCGGTCGCGCACCTGGCGAGCTTCAACGCCATGCCCATCGCACCCGCTCCTCCGGGGCAGAAAAGGACCCGGCCAAGAGCCCCCGGGGCCAGGTCACAGAGGGTCGCCGCGAGCTCAATCGCGGGTAGATTGGTATACCTCCGCGTACAGAAGGAGAGCTCATCGAGCTGCGCCTTGACCGCTGCCACAACCTTCGGATGCGAAAATCCGACCTGGTGAACATTGTTGCCGTGAAAATCCAGCAGGCGGCGGCCCTGGAGGTTCTCGATGTAGGCGCCCTCGCAATGGGCAAGAACATCGAGGCAGGGAGTCGAAAGCGACTGGTGCAGAAAAAGACGGCTATCCTCCGCGAGAAGTTTCCGGGTCTCCTCGTCGAGATTCTTCTCTACCCATTCCGACCTCCTGGCAGAGAGGTTGATGTCGCCCTCTGACAGGTCAGGCCTGGCTTCTCCGGATTCCATCAGNCCCGGCCCCCGGATGTGACAGGAGCNGTCCCCGGGAACACCGTCCGGCCGAGATGACGCAGGCGGCCGTTCACCTCTCGATGGCCCAGATATTTTTGAACACGATCACGTGACCGTGATTCTGGAAAAAGACGGCGCCGGGNCTGGGGCTCTCGCCCTCCGGCGAGGCTGTGGTCCTCTTGGGCAACTTCTGGTCCTTGTGCACGAGNACTCCGTTATGCCAGGCGGACATCGTCGCGTCAGCGGTCTTCTTGCCCTTGTCATCATACTTCGCAGCCTTGAACTCGATATCATAGGTCTGCCAGGTAAGAGGCGGATANCTCATGTTCATCTTCGGAGGCGCGATGGAATAGATGCCGCCGCAGAGATTGTGCGAAGCCTTCTCACCAAAGGAATCGATAATCTGGACCTCGTAGCGCCTCTGCATATAAACCCCGCTGTTTCCGCGCCCCTGGCCGCGGTTGAAGGGCTCNTAGGGAATCCGGAATTCCATGTGCAGATAGCAGTCCTGGAATTTCTTGAGGGATTCTGTACCCCTGAGAAGATGCCCCTCCTTGGTCATCTTGCCGTTCTTCCAGCTCTTNGCATCGCTGCCATCAAAGAGAACGANCGCTCCCTTTTCAGGTTTCTTGCCAAGCGTCTTGCTCTTTCGGTCGACTCTCTTGAGCGTACCCAAGGCCTCGCCGCTGGANCCCGTAACGACAAGCGCCCCACCCTTGACGACAGCCTTCATCTCCTCGTGCTCCGCCGAGATGACGCCATCCTTGGTTGCGAACTTATAGGGTCCGGCGCGTTCGTCGGCCGCGGGGTCAAAACCGTCTCCCGGCAACCCTCCCGAGAAACTGTAGGCGTCAAACTTTCCGGCTCCGCGAGCGATGAGCTGCATACCGTACTTCTCATTATCAGCCCCCAGCTCGCCGCTNTACTCACCCTGGATCGCNTAGTCAGCGTCCACCTCTTTCGGATTGGTGTAGCTGCGCTTCTTGTCGGCCGCGTCGAGAACGCAGAGAAGGCTGGTCTGGATGAGCAAGAACGCAAAGATCGAAAGCTTGGGATAGGACATTCCGAAAATCTCCGGGGTTGTTGATTACCAAGATTCAGATTACGGGAACACCAAGATACTAGTCTCCAGCGTTCCGGTCAATGGAAGGTAAGGAAAACCGTGACTACCTTGACTAAAAGTTCCCAAGATGAAGCCGACTTCTTCCGAAGAAGTGTACATGGCATGGTTAGGAATCTGGTACGAACATGAGGCGAGGCAGGGCGGACCCCTGGACCCGAGGCAATTCACCAGCCTGGTCCACCCGGTCATCTATCCCTACGCCCACTCCTTCGTGGAAAACGAGACCAGCAGACTCGAGGGGACGGAAGACCCATCGCGCACCCGCAAGGGTGGGGAGCTTCACTCAGTCTACTATTCTCTTAACCATGACGGAGGCCAGGGCGGCCTCCACCAGCAGGGCTGCTCGATCCTGCAGTGGCTCTTTCAGAATTTTGAACCCGGCGGCAACAGCACCATCAGCAAACGCTTCTGTGAAATACCCGTCATCATCCATGCCGTCAACCCGGCCCGCGCGGCGGCGATGGCCAATGCCCTGACCCTGCTCCGCTTCCTCGCGAGGGAAGAGGACCAGGCCGTGGCGAAGATCATGCTGAACCCATGGGATCCCAGCCAGCGCCCCGACAACTCTACCGCTGCATTGGAATACGAAAAACGCTGCATAGAATTCCTCAACGGCGACATCTTCTACCCCGAGAGCGTCAGCCTGTTCGATGTCCTCGGCAGGATGGATCTGAAATCACAGCGGAGCATTGAGCCCTGCTGTAAAACCCAGATTGGCTTCATCGAGTCACTGCTCAAATGGGCGGATGAGTGCTGGCCGCAGAGCCCGGCGGAGGCCGTCGAGCTGGAGACGAAGATGAGGAATTCCCTGGCGGACGAGGCCGCCTATCACCGCCGCCAGCAGCTGAAAAAACAGGCNTCCCTCGAACGGGAAGCTCTCCTCGCCCTGTAAAAAAGAACCCGCGGCGCGTCAGGCTTCCGTCCCGGGAAAGCTGGCGCCTTTCCGTGGAATATACCGCCCCTCTGTAAAATACATGAAGAAGGTCGCCGCCAGCGGATGGATGACCTGCTCCCCCCCCGTATCCTCCCGCAGGTTTTCCTCGGCAACGTAGGTNGAATGATCNCCTCCATGGACCAGGACGTGNTACCAGGGCTGCTCCCGNGCCGGCTGCGTNAGGTTNCCCNCNTACCACTCAGACGATGCCTGGCAGNTCGAGTCCCGCGACACCACCACTCCCCGGTAGCTATAGCGCTNGTGCTCGATAAGCTGCCCGACCGTNTATTTGAACTTTTCTTCCAAGATATCANCCGGCAGGAGAGAGCTTCTCCTCCGGCACCTGGAAGGCCCGGGCCCGGAAAAGGAACTCAACGATATTGCCCTCGTGCGGCTGCAGCCAGTCAAGCTTGATCGTTGGAATGGGACCGATATTGAGCCGATCGAT
>PAOC01000123.1 GCA_002708465.1 Planctomycetota bacterium | reverse complement strand
CGCCTCCTCCGCAGCAGTCGTGTCCCTCATCTTCATCTCCCCCCTCCGCCCCGCTCAGGGCTTCGACGCTGAAAACGCTCCCGACCACCTCCCGCGGCCCCCTGCGCAGCAGGGAGAGCAGGAAGAGACCGCCAAGGATCCACAGGCACGTCCAAGCGAGGTAGCCTGCGGAATGATCATGACCAGCCTGCGGGTCGAGTGCCGCGAAACCCGGGAAGAACTGGTTCACCGCAAACCCGATCGTCACAGCGAGAGTCGCCATCATGACGCAGAAAAAGACGGCCGTCTTCCGTCCATGCAGATCGGAAATAACCCCGAAGGTCACAACATTGGTCGCCGGACCTGTCAGAAGAAACGCCAGGGCCGCGCCCGGAGAGACCCCGCCGGCCAGCAACACCGCGACCATGGGAGTCGCCCCGGATGCGCAAACGTAGACCGGAATTCCAAGCACGGCGAAGAGCGCGACCTGCAGGTAGGGATCGCAGCCGACAAGCCAGCTGTCCCGCACCAGCGGGCCGACCAGGGCGGCAACGGCGAGCCCTACAAGAACCCAGGGACCGGTATGGTCTACCAGGGTGCCCAGCCCGGTCTTGATTCCACCACCCAGCTTATCAAGTAATCCGTCCGCCGCCCCCTCGGCCTCCTCCGTAGCCGCAGATGAATTCTCCGGCGTCCTTGAGGAGATGGTCCGACCAACGATCACGGCAACGGCCAGCGCGAGAACAGCGGCAGCGGCGATCCGGATCAAGGTAAATGGGCCGCCCAGCAGCGGCAGCGACAGGAGGACAGCGTCCGCCCCGAGCTCCGGGGTCGCCACCAGGAAGGCCAACGCCGCGGTCGCCGGCACACCGCGCTCGACGAGCGCCCGGTACAATGGCACCACGCCGCAGGAGCAGACCGGCAATGGAAGTCCGACAGCCACCCCGCGAAGAGCCTGGCCGGTTAACGATCCGCCGCCAAGCCAGCGCACGGAGGATACCGGCAGGAAGACCGCGACCAAACCGGCGAGGAAATAGCCCAGCAGCAGCGCGGGAGCGCTCTGCAGGGCGAGATCGAGGAAGGCAGGCCAGAATTCGTCGTGTTCGCCGGAATGAGCGTGGCCGCCGTGTTCGCCGGTGAGCAGGAAGACGACCAGGCCCAGGCCCAGGAAGCCTCCAATCCCCGAGGCGCTGATCGGCAGCATTCTTCCGGCAGCCGCCGGGGCTTCCTCGGGAGCCGCGCCCCGAGACCGGTGCAGGACCACGTGGAAGAGGGAGCCCGCNACCAGCGACTGGAACCAGGCCAGCCCNNTGCCNGAGAGGCCATCAAGAAGTCCTGACCCGGCGAAATATCCGAGCGCCGTCAGNACGGCCAGCACCCCCAGCAGGAGCATGGCNGCGCCGCGTCCCCGCGACCAGCGAACGAGCCACCAGACCGTGAGTCCCACGGGGAGCCGGTGGAGAATCACCGCGAGAGGAAGCAGCCCGGAATCGGCCCCGGANCTGCCAAGATAAACCCCGTCCAGCATCGAATGGATGAGCAGTCCGAGAAGACCCAGGTAGAGCGCCGCCCGGTGAAAATGTTCACCCAGCCTGTGTGCTCGTCTCTCGATAACTGTCGGCAACCCGACGCCCAGGACGGCAAAGACCACGCACGGCCACCCCCCGTCCTCGAGAGCCTGCGGCAGAAAATCAAGCAGGATNATNCCGCCCATCGAGACGAACACNAAGCCGTCAAGAGCGGTAAGCGCCTGCGAACGGCCCCGGCACAAACGATAGATCACCGGCACCGCNGCCAGGATCAANACGCTCCAGAAAAGATANAGAAGCTCTGTTTCGTTACCTGTCATAGACCTGAATCATCTTCTGTCCGCCGGAGCATACCCTGAAAGGCCCGATCATACACTACCTGACCTGCCGGGTCTCAGCGGGAGGGAACAAAGGCCATCGATCCCTGNACGGCNTANTTNCAGGTNCAGCCNGAGCTGCCCTCGGGNATGAGCAGGAGCCCNCCGGCNGGAATCATGTTNATCCAGCACCCCGGCCGGCTGATATCNGTAACCTTGTCGTGAACGCCGCGGGAGAGATCGAAGAACGAGGCCGTCCCATCGCGAAAAAAGAGGTTCGACAGAGAAGCCGAGACATTGCCGCAGCCACCTCGCTTGGTCTTATTCCATTTCCACCCGCTGACGGGCTTCCCGGTGCGCAGCTCGTAGGCGAAGGGCTCGGCGTAGAGCACCTTGCCGATGACCACGTGGCGATGATCCTGCTCACCGTGGCTTCCTCCCGTCTTGACCCCGGTATCATGGCTGCGAGACCACAGCTGCCTTCCCGCCGCGGCATCGAAAGCCGAGAGATCGTAACGCACGGTGCCGGCCTCGTTACGCGAGCCCGAGAGAGCCAGCACGCCGCCGGAGGAGCTCAGGAAGAGAGAATTCCTCACCCTCAGCCGATCCAGGGGCTTTCTCCAGCGAACCTTTCCATCCGTGGTGGAGAGGCAGACAAGAGCGGCGCCGCGCGACAGGAGCTTATCCAGTGTGTAGCGGTCAATCGGCCCGTCCAGGGTCTCCGCATTACCGCTCTCGACAAACCAGGCCCGTCCCCCGGAAACAGCGATGGTTGTGTTGATAACAGCCCCGCGTGACGGCCGGTAGAGCCAGGAGCGCTTGCCCGTCTCGGGATCGATACAGAAGAGGGAAACGCTGCAGACAATAGCCTTGAAGTCCTCGTAAACATCGAGAATCTTTCCCCTGCCGATCTCCGTTCTCAGGGACCCCGGCCGTGCCGAAGACCCGAGGATTTTCCCGCCCTCGCTCGAAATCCAGGCCCAGTGACGCTCGGAACCGTCCGCGCCGGCCGGAGCCGGGTAGCTTCCCGCGCGCTTGCCCGTATCGAGTTGGAGCGCGATGCATTCGGCGCCAGCCGTAACGTAGAGAGCCTTGCTGGAGACCACCATGTTGCCGCTGTCCCTGACCGCGCCGATGCGGCGGGTCCCTGAGATGACCTTGTCCCAGAGAGGCGCGCCGTTATAGGAATCAGTGGCGATGATCCTGTCGTCTCCCGAGAGGAACATGCGGCCGTCCTTGACCAGCGGCGCTACGGTCCGGTGATGCCGGTCGACAAGATTACGGGGGCCCGGCCTGCCAAACCACTGCAGATCAAAGGGTCCCTTGACCAGCTTATCGCCGCTGCAGATCGTATTGCCCGAATCTCCGTACATATGACTCCACTCCCCGCCGCCCTTCAGAGCCTGGGTACGAAGAGAGGCCCACACCCCGGCATCCCGCTTATGTCTCTTCCAGCTTCGTCCAGTTGAAGCGAGGAACCTGTTTACGGCCGAGACGGCCTTGCCGGAGGTTCCCCCGACAAGAGCGACCCCNCCGCCGGGNTTCAGGAGCNTCTTCACGGCTGCCAGCCCCCCCGGNGAGCGCCCTNCAGCGAGGCTCCCCTCGAAGACAACNAGGTTCGCCAGGTAGTCNGCATACCCGAGCTCCGCGAGNGAGCCCACATGGGCTACAGCCCGGCCATAGAGCCCGGCCGCATCGAGCCTGGCACGAACCTTCGAGGCGGTCTTCTCATCGGAGCAGACCGCGATCACCTGGAGATGGGTACGCCTCGCCAGCTCCAGGGCGAGGTTCCCGTCAACTGAATCAAGGACGAAACAATAGCCCCTGTCCATCCCCGCGAGCGCGAGAAGTTCACCGGCCTCCGCCTCGTAGGGGCGGTCCTCGACCGCGGCCGTCCTGCCTGCCGCCGGCTTGCCGGCGCTGAGGAGGGCCGCCCTGGCCGGCCGGAAGCAGTGAATCCTACCGGAGTCGGTGCTGACGAACAGGCTCCCGTCGGCAATCGCGAGCGACCAGGCCGCGCCATCCACCGGCGCCTCCCAGAGCTTTTTTCCATCGGCAGCAGAGAACGCCGCCACCCGCCCCCGCCCGCCGGCATAGCGCACCCCCGCGGACCCGATGAGAGAGAGGTTAAAATCCTGCGAGATCGAGCTGAGATTGGCCGACGCGCCCTTGCCCTTGCGCTTCAGGGCCGCGACGAAGGCCGCCGGGGAGCGCCCCTGGGAAATCGAGATCTTTTCACCCTGGCGGGCCAGGTACCCCTGTGGAGAGACCGCAACCTCCTTGCGAGAGACAATCTTCCCGGTCCGGGCATCCAGCGCGCAGTAATAAACTCCCTGCCGGGGAAAGAGGCCGGCACAGCAGTAGAGGCTTCGCCCATCGACCATCACGCTCGACCGGACCGGCCAGACGGAGATGATCCTCCCGTTGCCCGGAACTCGGCGGCGACGGGGAGCGAGCCGGCGTTTCCATTGGAGCTGGCCGGAATCCGCAGCAAGACAATAGACCTGCCCATCATCCGACCCGAAATAGAGCATCCCATCGGAATACGAAGGCGCTAACCGTACGGGACCCTCGGTGAAGAAGCTCCAGCGTTCACGTCCGCTCGCAGCGTCAAGACAGTAGACCTTGTCATCCGCGGAAGAACCGAAATAGATGTTCCCGCCCCCGGCGACCACGTGGAAGGCCCTGTCGTAGGTCACCCTGGCCTTCAGGTCCTTCTTGTTGTTCCAGAAGTCCTGTTTTGCAGGAGGAGGCCAGGCCGGCCGGGGTCCCTGGCCCGCCCGGTGGACCCANGACGGCACCANCGGCGGCTCCAAGGTCTCGGGGGTNANCCCGGTNCGTTCNTTNTCGTGCAGNTAGGTCGGCCAGCCCGGACNGGACTCAACCGANTCGCGCGCGCCGGGAAAGANTCCCCGGGTCTCCTCGAANCGTTTTCGCACCTCGTCGCCGTCGAGCGCCCTGGNCCACAGGGAGACCTCCCTCAGGCTGCCCGCNAGAGAGTGGAGCTCGTCGTCATCCTGGTAGGCGCCNANAACAAGAACNCCCTTCGANGGGTAATTGATCGAGCCGGACTGGNTCAGGTCNGAGGCCGCCATGCGTCCATCTACATAGAGCTTCTGCACCTTGCCGTTGTAGGTCCCGACAACGTGNTACCAATAGCCTGGCAGGTAGTCNGACGGAGCCTTCAGNTAGGTCAGCTTNCCATCNCCATCATCNCTGCCGACGCTGGAGAGACAGAAAAAGAACCGGCTGCCGTTAATTCCGAGGCACCAGCCCTTCTCGAAGTTGCCGTTATCCTGGATCGCTGAGATGATGCCGCCCCATTCACGCGCCTCGCGTACCCGNACCCAGGCCTCGACGCTGATGGANCTGNCTGGAAGCGCCTTCCCATCCAGCTTCTCGCTGAGCAGAACCCGGCTCTTATCNCCGCTGAGCTCGAGCGANTGGGGCTTCTCNCTTGAGAGCGAGGCCTTACCGAANATCCGNCCGATGAGCTTCCCGNCAGCAGGGCGNACNCGGGAAGANCGNACCTGCTTGCGGTCGAAGGTCCACCTGCCCGCNGGNGCGCCTCNATCTCCCGCNCCGCACCACGCAGGCATGAAAAAGATACCCACGAGGATCGNTGNCGCTATTTTCNGNTTAAAACGCATCTTGNATTCTCCGNCTNCGCCCTNAAAATAGCTGCGCNGCCGCTCTTTGGCGACAGGCATTTGTCCCTTTTNNCCGCCCCCCGACANCGCGGCCGNCATCNGGCGGGCGCGATACGAACGCCGTTCTTTCCCGCNCGCTTGACATCGAGNCACATCTGGTCGGCAAGCGCCAGCATCTCNTCGGCCTCATCGCANCTCTCCGGAAACGCNGCGCAGCCGATGCTCAGCGTGACATTGCCCGNCTCGTCTTCCCCGGGNNTGGGGATNTCCGCNACCGCGAGGCGGATTCTNTCCGCCGTACGTCCCGCGTCTTCGGAGCCGGTCTCCGGCAGGAGAACNGCNAACTCATCGCCGCCGAAGCGGCACACCACATCGGCCTGGCGNGTCGTGTCCATCAGCATCCGGCCNACCTTTCTCANCACCGAGTCTCCCTCGACATGCCCGCAGCGATCNTTCACCTGCTTGAANTTGTCCAGGTCGATNATGAGCATGCTGAGCGGATGAGAATACCGCCTGGCCCTGCCCAGTTCCTCACCNAGCCGCTCGTTAAAATAGCGTCTGCTGTGAACACCCGTNACCTCATCGATGTTGACGAAGGTCAGGATGCTCTCGAACTCCGCNCGCGCAACCAGCCGGGCNCCCTGCAGGATCTTCTCAACGGAGAAGAGATAGTCAAGCGCCGCTACCCGGAAACCCACCTCNCGTTCGAGAGTCTTCTCCAGCTCTTTTTTATGCTCGGTAATGGCCGCCCAGATCCGAACAGCCTCTTCAAGCGGGAATCGCCTCCAGGTGAGCTGGAAAAGCAGCTCGACGTAGAGGTTGTCATCCGAACAGGAGAGCGCGGATATGATCTTCTGCAGAGCCTCGGGCGAATCCAGGTGCCGGTCCTTACCGAGAATCTCCAGCAGGTCGATCCCCTGCGCCTCCAGTTCCTTGAGTTCCTTTGCGAGTGACATGCAGGACATGATAAGCCCACGATGCCATCTTTTGAAGCACCCCGATGAATCCTCACCGAACAGAAGCCTAACCTCTAAACATAAAAAAACAGCCGGCGCGAACGCCGGCTGCTAACCCAATTCCCTTCCGGGACACTTCACCCCATGTACGAGTCCGTCTGCGTCTGTCTCAAAGATCCGCCAGGTAATCCAGCACATCTGCCACAGGGTATGGCTTGTCGAAACAGGCGACGGTGCCCTCGTAATCAATCTTCTCTCTGCAGTTGTCTGCGTCCTCACCACAGACCATCAGTGGAAGCGAGACTCCCTGGCCGGTGAGGTATGAGAAGAACTCGGTACTCTCTTCGTTTATTGTTTCAGAGTGCATGACGATCAGATTCATCATGCGGGTCGACAGGACGGTCTTCCCGACGTCCTTATTGAGCGCGATCTCCAGCTCAAACCGATGATTGTCGAACAGATTCCTCAGCTCGAAGCTGGTTTCCTTGGACTCTCCAAAAATCAAAATCCTGCCGCGATCCATCCTGGCACCTCGGGAAATATTCTCTGCGTGAACGCCGCGGAAGCGAAAGACGACTTTCTCACCTCCGCCGGCCCCATCTGTCCGTTACAAACGGGTTCCCATGTATCGGCGGGATCCGGCAGGATCTTCACAGCTTCCTTGCAAAGACGCATCCGGGGCCGGGGAGGCCACATCCCGGACAGATATCAGGACCTTGGAATACCCCGATAGGGTATTCAGGCCGCCTGGTCACAGCCGAGCAAACGCATGACCTGCACCATGGAGGATCGCAGCTCGCCCCGGTTGATGATTCGATCGACAAAACCGTGCTCGAGCTGGAATTCCGAGCTCTGGAAGCCAGCGGGTATCTCTGATTTGATCGTCTCTCTGATCACCGTGGGGCCGGCGAAGCCGATCAGGGCTCCTGGCTCAGCGAAGATTACATCACCGAGAGCCGCAAAGCTCGCCATGCAGCCGCCCATGGTAGGGTTGGTCAGCACCGAGATGAACAGCCCCCCACAGCGGTCCAGCTCAGCCAGCGCGACACTGGTCTTGGCCATCTGCATCAACGAGAGGATCCCCTCATCCATGCGAGCGCCTCCGCCTGAGCCGCTCACGAAAATAAAAGGCTGGGACAACTCCCTCGCCAGGTCGATTCCCCTGCGAATCTTTTCGCCAACCACCGAGCCCATGCTGCCGCGCAGGAATCTCGAGTCGCTCACCCCGAAAACAACCGGGATTCCATCCATCTTCCCTGTGCCGACCACGCAGGCATCTGAGAGCTTGGTGAGCTCCTGGGCGCTCTTCAGCCTGTCTTCGTAGGAGCGCACCGCGACGAAATCAAGCGGGTCAAGGGGATAGAGCTCGGTGAAGTGTTCCTCAAAGGTGCACTCATCGAGAAGCGAATCGATTCGCTCTGTACTTGAAATCTCGAAATGATAATTACACTCAGGACAGACGTTCTGCATCTCTTCGAACTTCGGCTTGTAGACCAGCTTGTTACAGGAGGTGCACTGCATCCAGAGATCAGGCATCTCCTTGCGCTTGCGCGCGCCGCCNGATTTTTTTTCGGTTTCCTCGGGGGTCATTTTCAGCTACCTGCCAGTCTCAAAAGTTCACGGGTCGCCTCGGCCGGATCTTTCGAGCCGAAGATGGCGCTGCCGGCGACAAAAACGTCGGCGCCAGCCTCCCTGCATTCCACTATGGTGCTACGGTCAACGCCTCCATCAACCTCAATATTTAATTTCTTTGGCTCCGGGAAAGTTTCTACCTCCTGGCGGATCTTCCTGACCTTGCCCAGGTTCTCACCTAAAAAAGCCTGCCCGCCGAAGCCGGGATGGACGGTCATGATGACCACCATGTCGAGCCGCGGCAGGAAATCAAAGATCTCCTCCACCGGAGTTCCCGGATTTACCGCCAGCCCCTTGCCNACNCCCTTCTCTTCCAGGCGNTCGAGCAGTTCGNCAACATCNCCGTTCGCCTCGATGTGAAAGCTGACATGGTCGGCTCCGGCATCGACGAAGGAATCGATATACTTCCCTGGATCAGTGATCATCAGGTGGACATCAAGGGGGAGCGTGGTAACGGCACGCAAGGCCTGGACAACGATCGGCCCCATCGTCAGGTTGGGAACGAAATGTCCGTCCATCACGTCAATGTGAACCTGGGCGGCGCCGGCCTCCTCGACTGTTTGGACCTGCCCTGCGAGCCTCGCGAAATCAGCGGAGAGTATGGATGGTGCAATCCTTGGAGTCATAACGACGGAGTTTAGGTGTACCGGGAAAAGCACGCAAGCTCTGACGAAAAAAAACGAGGCGACCCTGGCGGGTCGCCTCGAGACGACTGAGAGATTGGACGAGTCTGGGCTCCTCCCGAGCCCATGGAAACGGGTTAACTCATCAACCTGGTAGCGGACGCGATTAGCGCCTGNGACCAGTATAATTCTATCCAGAGTCAGTCGATGGGAGCGCTCGTGGCTCTGGCCGTCGAGGCCGCGTTAAAGCGAATAACCGCGGACTGGTCGANGAAGAAGTGCCGATCGCCATCATTNCCCGCGCTCACCGGTGACGCAGAGCAACTCCAGGTATTGTTGGTCCTGTCGTAATCGAACTCGTAGCCGGATTTCTCGCCAGCACCGAGTACGCTGTCGATATAGCCAGCCGTTTCGAGGTCTCTCAGGTCATCAGCATATTCCTGGAAACGAGTTCGATACTGCTCGTTAACCGTCGAGAGCGTTCTCAGCGAACTGATAGCCGAGGCCTCGTTCCCCGCCTTGCGGGCATTCAGAAGGCTCGGGATGGCGATCGCGGCGATAATCGCGATGATCGCCACAACAATCATGAGCTCGATAAGCGTAAATCCCTGTTCTCTGCGCATACTCTTCATTCTACTTCTCCTCTAAAGACTCGTGTGCCCGTCGAACCAATCTCGACGAACTTTCAAACCAAACTCTCTCACGCCCTTCCCCCAGGACGCTGCCAGACCATCTGGCGTCTGCTAACCCAATGGCAAGGAGGGTGCCGAACAGGTGAAGAAATTCCAGGTTGTTCGCAAGTAGCTACGCCACAAACAAATACAAGAGCCGGTCCGAAATGAGCGGCAGGACTCCGTGCCAATAATTGTCACTCCGAGTTGCCAATTACCGACGCATTTGCCGCTGATCGCCATTAGGCGGCGCCCGAATCAGCCATATTGACCACCCTCTCACTCTGCCCTACACTCTGTACTCAAGCATTCCTGTCCCGCGCCCGCGCGGAAGGCGAGGTTTAGAGAGATCGGTGATGGTGGTCGCAAAAAAGAAAATCTGGAGTTCACGCGAAATTGACGAGGCTCGGTGCTCTGACCTCTCGCGAGAGGCGAGCTGCTCTCCCCAGGTTGCGGCCCTCCTGCTGAGCCGGGGAATCGACAGCGGTGAAAAGGCTCAGCGGTTCCTCCATCCCAGGCTCGTCCACCTGCTAGACCCCGAGGTCCTCCCTGAAATTGACAAGGCGGCCGAGAGAATCAACGGCGCCATCGCGCAAAACGAGAGCATCTGCATTTTCGGAGATTATGACGTAGATGGAGTCACCTCAACCTGCCTGCTGCTCAATTTCTTCCAGCAGGTCGGCAAAGAGGTCGCCTACCGCCTGCCGGACCGGTTCAAGGGCGGCTACGGCCTCAACTGCGATGTGATCAGGGAGCTGGCCAGCGACGGGGTCCAGCTGTTGATCACGGTCGACAACGGCTCATCTTCACAGGCAGAGATCGCGCTTGCCGCGGAGCTGGGGATGGACGTCGTCATTTGTGACCACCACCAGCCCTCGAAAGATTTGCCCAACCCCATCGCCCATGTCAATCCCTGGTTAGCTGAGGATGAGAGCGTCTTCAAAGACCTTGCGGGAGTCGGCGTCACCTACAAGCTGGTCTGGGCGCTGTGCCGATGTTTCACCCGTCAGAAGAAGCTCTCCGAGGAATTCAGCAACTTCATGCGGGAATGTCTCGGCCTGGCGGCCCTGGGCACCATTGCCGACGTGGTGCCTCTCCACGGAGAGAACAGGATCCTCGCCAAGTTTGGGCTCCAGAAGCTGAGGGAGTCCAGAAAGCCCGGCATCAGCAAGCTGGTAAACGCCGCGCTCAAGAGGGATGCCTCGCGAGACCACCTCACCAGCGACGATGTCGGTTTCAGCATCGGACCAAAGATCAACGCCGCCGGGCGGCTGAGCAAAGCGGACTACGCCCTGCGACTCCTCATGGCCGAAGATAATGACCAGGCTGATGAATTGATCCAGGTTCTCGACAGGGAAAACAACAAGCGCAAAAAGATCGGCGCGGAGATATTCGAAGATGTCTGCAATCGCATCGAGACCGCCTACGACCTGGACAAGGAAAAGGTCATCGTCCTGGGAGACGAGGCCTGGCATTCGGGAGTGCTGGGAATCGTCGCCTCGCGGGTCGTCGAAAAATACTACAGGCCGGCATTCCTCTTCTCTATCGAGAAAGGAATCGCCAAGGGGTCTGCGCGGTCCATCAAGGGCGTGGCGATGTGCGATGCTCTCACCGAATGTGGAGACCTCTTTGAACGTTTTGGCGGCCATGCCATGGCCGCGGGAGGAACCCTCCAGGCCGAGAAGCTGGACGACCTGCGCGCAGCCCTGAACGAAATCATCGACCTCGACCCCTCCGGGATGGTCCCTGAAGTAGAATTTGACTGCCAGCTCGAGCTCGAAGAGATCGACAACGCCCTTCTCTCGGATATAGCCCGCCTCGAACCCTTTGGCGCCGGCAACTCGGAACCTCTCTTCGCCACGATGGATCTCGAGATTGTCGGGTCGCCAAAGCTGATGGGTAAGGATGGAAGGCACATCTCCTTCCACGTCCGTAAGAAGGCCCGGGGGAAAGCAGCGCTCAGAGCTGTGGCATTTTTTATGGGAGATCGTTGCGAAGAAATCAGCCGAGGAAACCGCATCTCGCTTCTCTACCGCCCGAGAATTAACTCCTGGCGGGGGAAATCAAAGATCGAGCTCCACATAAAGGACCTGCTGGTCCACGAGAGCTGAACTCGAGGTAAAAAAAAAGAGGGGACGCCTGCCGGCGCCCCCTCGCGATCGGTGATTACTTCAACTTCTCCTCAATGATCGACTGGAACTCTTCGGGAATGACGTTCTTCTTCCTGGCATAGAGATCCCGCGCGGTGTCGATATTACCCTCTTCCACGTGAGCCCAGGCGATGTAGAACCAGGCAAGTCCCTCGGGAACATCCCCTCCCTTCGCAAGCGCTCTCTCAAACTCGAGCCGGGCCGCTCCCGCATCTCCCTTGAAGAGAAATGTCAGTGCGAGGTTGAAGCGCGCCTGCCCGGTATCCTCCTGGGCCAGGGCCTTCTCGATAACGCCCTGGGCCCGATCCAGCTCATTTCTCTGGATGAGAACGGCTCCGAGATTCATCTGAGCCGACATGTTGGCGGGATCCTCAGCCAGGGTCTTTTCCAGCAGGCTGAGAATCTTATCGGAGTTCGCCTCCGGGTCGACGTCGTTCAACAACATGGAAAGCCGGAAGGTCGCCTCTGAATTTTTCGAATCCAGGGAGACCGCCTTGTCATAGTCGCTGATCGCGGCCTGCGCAAGCCCCGCAAGCTCCTCCTGGGCGCTCGCTTCAACAGGAGCTCCGGACAGGGAGAGCTCCTGGTAGCGATCCCTCCAGGCCTTCTCCTTCTCAACGGCGGAATCCATCACGATCAGGGATTCCTTGAGGACTCCATCCTCGGTCTTCGCAAAGCCCTCGATCCGGAAGCTCCCGGAGATGTCCTCGCCGATCAGGTCGGCGCCACGGTAGAGGCTGACCCTGAGAGCGAAATCATCATCAGAAGCATCCGGCAGCACCCACTCATAGCTTGCCTGGGTCGAGGTTGCCGCCTCTTCCCTGAGAAGCTCCCAGGCGCCGGAGTCACCAACTCTGTATTCAAGCTTCATGAGAAGATTCTCAGGTGCTTCAAGCGCGGCCTCCTGCAACGTCCAGGAAATCTCCTGCTTGTCAAAGGCCTGGAATACGCCACCGCGCGCCATGGTATCGAGCCGTACGGCGCTCTTCAGCCTCCGGGGGCTGAGGATTCCATGACCGACATTGCCCATGGCATCGCTTGCCGAAACGCGAACCTCAAGCTCAGTCCAACCCCGCGGCACGTTAAAATGGACCCCATCTTCAGCAAAGGCGAGGTCATCTACAGTGGCCAGCTCGGTCCACTCCTTGTTCTCTTGCGGAGCACGTCCCTCAAGAACCAGGGGGCCCTCGCAATCAGAGGGATCAATCTGGATCTGCAGGGTCGCCGGCAGGCCGGCCACCCAGTCCGCCGCCGGATCCCCGATCGCCACGAGGGGAGCGCTATTGTCGAGCTGGAACATTCCGATGCTCTCGCTCCCGACGCCTGGGGCCGCGGCGACGTTGCCAAGACTGTCCGTGGCTGCAAGATAGAGATCGAACTTCTTCTCGGCGTTTTCCTGCAGATCAAGCTTGACGGTAAAGACTCCTTCGGAGCTCTCTGTGCTGACCCTGGAGGGGGGCACATTATTCCAGAACTCCCCGCCCTCGGCGCGCAGGAAGGCCTGTACGCTTACGGGGTCAGCGCAGCCCTCATCCGTGAGCTGGACCTCGAAGCTGAAATGACCGCCCGCAAGCTGCGGCAGCTCCTTACAGGCGACCGTCGGGGCGCTGGCGTCGATGCCGAAGAGGGGGCTCTCAAAGCTCAAAGATCCCGCCTCGGTACCTTCATCC
>PAOC01000140.1 GCA_002708465.1 Planctomycetota bacterium | reverse complement strand
GGAAGTCCGCATTCAAAGGGGCCGGGCGCGGCAGGCTCGGCTCCGGCACGGAACAGGTAGGCGAGGCTGAAGACGCCATCGCTCAGGTCGACGGCCGAGTCGTTGTTGGTGTCGCCGGCGATCGTGCAGGTGCTCGCCTCACCGCCTGCGAACAGCCAGACGAAGGTGGCGATCGCGTCTGAGATATCGACCGAACCGTCGGTGTTGAAATCTCCGCGGCGAAAGGATACCTCGCGAAAGTAACGCGTGAATCCCTGGGGAGCCGGGATGTCGAGCTCCAGGCCGGGAATTCCCTGGGCTTGAAGACGGGCGCTGGGAACGAGGGAGAGGACCGCTAAAAGGGCAGCACTCATGAGACCGAGAACTTTCGGCTGCCAGTATCTTTCCTGAGATCCAGTTCCGCTCATCTTCTGCTCCAGCGTTTATACAAATGGTCCCGGGAACCTGCGTTCTAAGCTTTGAGGCTGGCTCTGTTTGGAACGCTCTGCCCGCAGCCTCAAGGTCTATACATCATGCAGACGGGGAAAGCCTAAAGCAACAATTAGCTTTGAAACAACGGCATCTTAGGCCGGGCCGGCCGTTGTTTCGCGCGCTTTATTCTCCGCAGCTTTCAGGGCAGGCTTCGATACGGATGCATTCGGTGCCTGCGGCCGGCTGCGGCCCTCCCTGGAAGAGGTAGATGAGGAGGTGGATTCCATCCGCGAGGTCGACACCGCTATCGCCGTTGAGGTCCAGCAGGATCCTGTTCCCGGGATCACCGACAGCGCCATCCTGGCAGGGAAGCCGCTCTGGTGTCCCAAGGAAGAGATGCCCGAGGAGACTGACGGCATCGGAGAGGTCGACCTGTCCATCCTGGTTCGTGTCGCCAGGCTTCTGGAGGCCGCCCGCAGCCGCCGGCGCTTCAGGAAGACCTGGAGTCCCGTCGATGACCAGGCCTTCCTGCCAGCTTTCGGCCAAGCCCAGGTCCTCGGGTGGGAGGGCGAGGTCCCTCAGCACGAGCGAGAACCCCTGGCCATCGGTGCCAGGCTCCCAGCTGTCGTTGTAGCTGAAGTCCGCGATGATGCTTCCAAGGGCGTCCCGAAGCTCGAGCTTCTCGCCGGCGTTGGCCAGGTTACCCCGGTATTCTCCCGCTATGAGAATCCGGGCGACATCGTAACGCGTGGCGAAGGCCTCGAGATCGCGGACGATCACGGCGAACTCTCCCGGCAGCAGGTCGAACACCCCCGCTGAGCTGAAATCAAATTCGATTCCGCCTGCAAGGCGTACCCCGGTCAGGTCAATCGTCTCATCTGAGGGATTGGCCAGCTCGATGAACTCGAGATCCTGTTGGCTCACGGGGCTGTCTTCAGCCGGGGGGCGGGGATTGTACATGATCTCGCTGACCCGCAGGCCCGAGACATCGGTGGCGAACGACCTCTCGATGAGATTGCTCCAGACTCCTCTTCGCAGGGTGCGAGCCCGGATCTCGGAGCTTCTCGGCAGATTGAACGGTTCTGTGAACCGCGTGGCGGAAGCCGCCACCTGGTTGCCCTCGAGCCTGGGGTCGCTTCCATCAAGGGTGTAGTAGATGCTGCCCGCTTCGGTCGTCATGTTGATTTCGAGGCCGACTCCTCCCGGAGGAATTCTCCCGGTTGCCGGCTCTATCGCTGGGGGATTGATCGCGCTGCGTGCGAGTCCCCGTTGGGCAAGCTGTGCGTAGACGAGGCCAGTTCTCCTTGGAAAGTAGGTGCGGCGGAACCAGCTCAGCTCCGTGGTCCACTCCTGCCTGGTGTTGTAGGGGTCGTTCGCGCGCTTGTCATCGCCCCAGCGAGCCGTTTCAGCAGCCAGCGCCAGCTCGATATGTTCGGCGAAGGCATCCCACCTCGCCCGGGCTGCTTCCGTGGTAAGCACCCCATCGTCAAAGAAATGACGCTGCACTCGGTCACGGAAGAGGACTTGATACTCCTCGTTATCCGTCAGGCGCTGGTGCAGGCGAGATGGGCGGTTGGCGTTGCTGAGACCCGTGCGATTTTCATTCAGGTTCCAGAAGGTGCGCTCCGCATCCCAGACGAAGAATTTGTAGCCTTCTCCAGGTAGTCTCCTGCGGCCTGCGTACCAATTATTATGATCCCAATCTACATTGCCGACATAGAAGTTCAGGATCATCCAGTCGACGAGGTTTGGTACGTCGAGATATTCCTGGATCTCTTCCCAGGCCTCGGGGCTGCTCATGCCTCCTTCGGCGATCTGCATCATGGAGTTCCAGGCGCGCAGGTCGCCATCGACAGGCTCGCCGACATTGAGGGAATCGTATTCCTCGCGGTCCCCGCCGAGGTGGGCGGCGAGGAAGGGGGCGCTCGGGCGTTCGATGAGGTGGTAGAGTCCCCAATAGAGGCCATTGATATAGAGATGCATGTAGTTCTGGTGGGCGCTCAGCTGTCCCATGGCCAGCTGGGCGTCGCGGCACCACTGATCTCGGATGTACTGCGCACGGGTCCGCTGGGTCGCGGAGGGGTGGAACCAGGAGTCGCCGTTACCTCCGCGCAGGACGATCGTGTCGAAGCTCTCGACCGGCGAGTCCTCAAAGACGGGGAACTTGAGCTTGCCGGGTCCGTAGAGCTTNTTGAACATCAGGCGCATATTGTGCTTGGGGCGAGTGGGCTGNCNNCTGGCGCCGCCNTGCATGCGCAGGCCGCAGTTGATCTGGGTTCCCTCTCTGCCATCCGGGTAGATGAGCTCCATCGAGGCGGGCCGTTCCCATTCGACNCCGGCGCGTTGAGAGTTGGAATAGATTCCGGTGGTGCGGTCAAANAGGTCGTCGATGTNCATGACGATCGAGAGTGACGGCATGGCGAGNAATGACTCTCGNACCCGCCCATCGTAGTGGGGCGAGTTTTCTTCGCTGACCACCCGCTGGTCCATCTCGTAATCGGCTCGCAGGCTACCCCAGGAGCTGGGATAGCCCGGCTGGCTCGCATCCTGGTGCAGGATGCCGCCGCCGGTGGGAGTGTCGAGGAAGAGATAGGTCCTGGTGTCGATATAGGATGGCTCGAAATCTTCCCTGAAGGCTCCAACGCGCAGGGTCGTCGTATCATCGATCAGGAGAGCGCCGCTGTAGGTGGTTCCGGTTTCGAGGCTGGGGGCGCTGCCGTTGGTGGTGAAGCGGATCAGGGCGCCCGGAGTTTCGCAGCTCAGCTCGATCTCGAACGGTTCATCGTAGAAGCCCGGGTCGTGGCTGATCACCACGTCCTCGACAAAGTCGAGCGAGCCGCCCGTGTTGGCGGCACCGGGGGTCGGGCTGGTGAAATAGCGCCTCTCTGAGGCGAAGGCGCCGGCCGTGATCAGCTCAGGAACAAGCAGGAAGTCGGCATCATCCGGAGATGAGTTGAGCCCCTGGAAACAGATGACGTTTTCACCGAGCTCGAGGAGGCCGATCCTGTCTGTGAGCTGCTGGTCATCAAAGGCCAGGGAGACAGCGTCGGGGCGGTCAGCCAGGGAGCTTGAATTCCAGGAGATATTTTCCGGCGCATTCCTTCGCGCGAGCTCTACCCCGTTGAGCCAGGCGATATAGCCATCGTTGTATTTCACCCGCAGGGTCAGTGAGGTGCCGCCCAGGGGGGACTCGAGGGTGAAGGGGAGCCGGAGATAGACCGAGGAGTTGGCTCCTCGCAGTTGATCTTCAAGATCGAGTTCGATGAGCGGCTGGAAGCTGGTGAGCTCTTCAGCCCTGGTCCCCGAGGCCAGGGCTCGAATCTGTTCAGCAGTGAGCCCCTCATCCCAGAGAGCGACCTCATCCATGAACCCTTCGAAGTAGCCTCCCTCGACATCGGTGCCGATCAGAACGTTGCCGGCGAAGCCTGTGTCGATGACCCTGGCCCTCGATGCGCTGGGTCTGGGGCCGCCGGGATTGCCCGCGTCGAGCTCTCCATCAACATAAAGGCGGAGGTCGGTAGTGTTTGATGATGTGTTGGCAGGCAGGACAACCGCGACGTGATGCCAGCGTCCGTCGGCGACGTTCCGGTTGCCGACAAAGTAGCCGTTGGCGATGTCGACTCCGAGCGCCCCACGGGCCCCATTGCTGTTTTCTATCCGGAAGAGCCACTTATTGCCATTCCGGCTGGAGCCCCAGGACGCGATCACGCCGCCACGAACGCTCGTCCTGATCCAGGCCGCGAGGGTCCGGGGCTGGCCGGCGGTGACNCCGTTGTAGTTCCNGATGATGACCTGGCTGGTCTCTCCATCGAAGCGGAGGGACCTTCCCNCNTCGACCGCGTTCGGAATGTCAGGGTCGTAGCTGGCATCGCCAAGCTCTCCATGATGGCCGCNTCCTGAGCTGTCGAGAACGTTTCCATCAAAGNTCCANCTCGCCACCGGAATCGCCTGGTTNGCNGCNGCCGGACGGACGTCATAGCCCGCCTGCGGCCGGCCCCGCTCCCAGGCTGAATCATCAAAATNCCGTGTGGTCCAGCTGTCGCCAAGCGAGCTGTCTTCCGGGACCAGGTAGCGCANCNGGTCTTNGTCGTCCAGGATGGCGGCTGTCCCCATGTTGAGACCGTAGGAGATGTCTTCTCTCTGTCGCGGGTAGAGAGGCGAGTATTCGTGTTCGATGGTGGCGGCATCAGGGCGAATGAGGGCGAGATATTCACCGCTTGCGCCGAGCTTGAAGTTGGTGTGCAGGTTCGCTGCCGGGTCCNGCCGGTCCTTNCCGGAGGCGAACAGNACGAGGTAGCNTCCGGCCGAGAGCTCGATGGNTGGNAAGCGCCATCTTGNCGGGTTTTCGGGATCGTCGCTGAGGTACCAGCCNCCAAGGTTGACGGAGATTTCGCCCTGGTTGTAGAGCTCGATCCAGTCCTCGAAATCACCGTCTTCATCCGCGAGGCCGTCATCATTGCTGGCGAGAAATTCGCTGATGAGGACAGTCTGCGACCAGGCCGCNGGAGAGGCGGCNAGGAGCGAGAGGAAGATGAGGCAGTATTTGAAGAGAGTACTCATTTATTCAGCTTCAATTTTACCGGGCAAGCACAGGATATCGCCTCCAAAGGCTGCCTGCCGAATTAATTAGATTCGGTAGAAATGACCTGAAAACGTTCTTTTCAGCCTATGCAGAACTGGTTGAAGACCCGTCGCTGCAGAAATATTACCTTATTATTCCAGGATAGGCGACCGGTTGAGCTCTCCAGACCAGCGCGCATCGAGGCCGTATAGCGGCTGACGCGGTTGCTTACCCGTTGCTCCAGAGCGCGTCTTGAAGTCCGGATGCGCGCTCGATTCTTTTTTCGATTCCGGCGGTGATGGTCTCCTCGCTGCCCAGGAGAAGCACCTCTTTCCTGGCCCGTGTGATGGCTGTGTAGATGAGCTCGCGAGAGAGGAGAGCCGAAGGGCCATCCGGCAGGACGACAAAAACCCGCTCGAATTCAGAACCCTGGCTCTTGTGGATCGTCATCGCGTAGGCCGTCTCGTGCGGCGGCAGTCGCGCCGGGGAGAAGCTCCGGATCCTGCCCTCAGGGTCGATGAATTGCGCCCGGAGCGCTCCGTCTCGCTCCTCATCACGGACGACCAGCCCCGTATCCCCATTGAAGAGATCCAGCTGGTAGTCGTTGCGGGTAATCATGATGGGCTTCCCGTGGTACCAGGCACCTTCGAATTCGAGCAGCCCGGCTGAATCGAGCGTAGCCTCAACGAGCTCGTTGAGATGATAGAACCCATGCGGTCCCAGGCGGTGAGCGCAGAGAATGCGGAAGCTGTTGAAGGNCTCCATTCTCTGGACGGGATCACCCTGCTCAAGGTAGCTTCCGTATCGTTCGATGATGAGCTCGCGGATGGATTCCTGCAGCGCTTCCGGGTCAGCGGGGGGCAGCAGGGAGATGTCTTTGTACTCGGCGGCTTGGAGGCATTCGATCGCCTCCGCGGCCTTCCCGTTTCGTACCAGGCGGGCGAATTTTCCAATGCCGCTGGATTCATCGAAGCGGTAGCTTTTCTGGAGCTCGACGATGCAGTCTGCCAGGGCGGGAGCTCCTCCAGTTGCGGATGAGGGGTAGTCCTGACCGGTGATGTCCGCGAGTTTTTTTGAGAAGGAAGGAGACCAGCCGTCTTCCCGCTGCGAATTGCAGATGTCGCCGAGGATGGCTCCCGCCTCTACCGAGGCGAGCTGGTGCTCATCTCCAAGCAGGATCAACCGGGAGCTTCTCGGTATTGCCTCGAAAAGCCTGGTCATCATGGCGAGGTCGATCATGGATGCCTCATCGACGATGACGACATCGGCTCCGAGCGGGTTTTTCCTTCCGTGGCGGAAGGAGCCGAAGCCGCGGGGGTTGTAGCCAAGGCGGCGATGGAGCGTCGCTCCCTCGCCGGGAATGCGCCGTCTGACTTCGTCCTCGAGCTCGAGCTTTGAGCCGGCCGCGCGAACCGCCTCCTCGAGACGGGTGGCGGCCTTGCCGGTAGGAGCCAGGAGGTCGATGAGCGGGGGTTGTTCTCCCGATTCCAATGCGCGCTCGATCAGCAGCACGATGATCTTGACGATGGTTGTCGTCTTCCCCGTCCCCGGTCCGCCGGAGATTACCGTGAAGTTGTTCCGGAGGGCAGCTACGGCCGCGGCCTTTTGCCAGTCCGGCCCGCTCTCATCCGAGCCGAACAGTCTCTTGATTCCTCTTCGCAGCAGCTCATCGTCGGGTGAATCAGGCGGCAGGGCTATCCTTGCTTCGATCTCGGCTACCAGGCGCTGCTGGAGGTCCCAATACTTTCCAAGGTAGAGCCGCCGATTATTTTCGAGGACCAGGGGCGAAGCATCCTCTCCGTTTCCGACAAGCCCGCTTCCGGCCAGGGCGGTTACCCAGGCATCGAGCTCCGGCCAGGAGGCTCCGGGGACAGGGTCTCCGCCGCTGCCCAGGGGAGGGGAGGAAATGACCGACGCAAGATCCGCGCAGACATGACCGCTGGTGGTCGCCCTGCAGGCGACCGCCGCGCCGAGGGCGACAAGGGGGTCTTTTTCCGCGGAGATTCTCTGGAGGGCCTCGGAGAGGTGGAGGTCAAGGCTCGACAGGTAGCCGGCCTTGAAGAGATCCCGAATCGAAAGGACAGCGCTCATATCGTTGCTCCTTCGAATGCCGAGGAGAGCTTCTCGATGAGCTCGCGCGGTGGCCGGTCTCTGAAGATGCCGTTTCCAGCTCCAAGGGTTTCCTTCATGCCCTTGATGAAGAGGTAATAGACCCCGCCGAAGTGTTTTTCGTAATCGTAGTCCTGGAGTCGGGTCTGCAGGTAGCGATGGAGTGCGACGGTGTAGACGTGGTATTGAAGAATGTAGTGGTGCGACATCATGGCCTCGGTGATGTTTTCCTGCCCATAGTCGCCCAGCTTGCCGCCGAGCTGGTTCGACTTGTAGTCGACGATATACCATCTTCCATCGTGGACGAAGGTGAGGTCGATAAAGCCGGTGAGGAAACCGCGCAGCCGGNAAAATTCCAGGTNCCTGATGCTGTCGGCGTAGGCGGGAGGAACCCGGCTCGAAGCAGAAAGGGAGAAGGCCGCCGCNANCCTGTCCGGGTCCAGGGCTTCTCCAAGACCTCTCCCCTGCTTGTCCTGCGAGACAGGAAGAAGGAACTGCATCTCATCAAGGCGGTTCTTATGTCCAATTTCTCCAAGAGAGAGNCCGCTGACATCGGGATCGAGAGAGGTNCGCAGCGTCTCTCGGATCGTTTCGCAGACNGCATCGAGGAAGTTCGNNGAATCCAGGCCGTAGGCCTCGAGGTTCTCTCTGGCGAGCTCCTCGAGGTGAGCCGGAGAGGAATCGGTGAAATCAAGGTGTTCGTAGATCGAGTGGATGCAGCTGCCGGCGGTGGCGCCTCCGCCGAAGCCTTTCAGCAGGATGTCTTCTCCCAGCGTGGTCTCGCGCTCCTTCTGCCCGGTCTCTCCGGTGTCGCCGTCATCGTGATCCTGGCCAGTCGGTTGATGGGGATGGACNTAATGTTTTTTCGAGGTGAGCCCNGAGTAGCTGGAGGTCCTCCAGGATCTGCTGAGTTTTCTTTCCGCGGTTCTACAGGCAAGAGATTTGCCTTCGCCTTCCCTGGGAAGTCGGCGATGAGCGTAGCCGGTGTCTTCTTCCAGCAACCGGATGCATCCATCGGAGTCGTCACGGATTTTTTCGGCTGCCGCGCGGATACCCGAGTCATTTTCGGATTCCAGCTGGAGGAGCCAGGAGAGGGCTGAGGTATTGAAGCGCGGGAACGCTCCCCAGAAAACGGTACAGAGATTCTTCGCCCGGGTGATGGCCACGTAGAGGAGCCTCATGTCTTCGGCGTAGCTTTCGGCCCGCATCAGGTCGAGGCCCGGATCTTCCTTGTCAGGAGAGATGTTCAGCTTGAGCTGGTTGTTCTCCTGCTCATCGTGGTAGACCAGGTAGTTCCTGTCGTCCTGGTGAAGGAATGGGCCGTAGGAAATATAGGGGCAGAAGACGATGGGGTACTGCAGGCCCTTGCTGCTGTGGATGGTGACGATGCGCACGGCCTCGGCATCGCTTTCGAGGCGAAGTTCTTCCGCTTCTACGTAGGATTCTTCAGAGGCGACNCNGCTTTCGATCCATCCCATCAATTGAGCCGGGNTGAGCCTCCTGTTGCNNGCTTCTGCATGGATGAGCTCTGCGGCATGCAGAAGGTTTGTCATGAGTCGTTCGCCATCTGGCCGCGAGAGGATCCGGGTATGGATCGCATCGCGCTCATTTGTCTCCTTCCACTCCATGAGCCTGCGGAAAAGAGAGATGAAGCCATTGGCGGCCCAGAGCTCGTTCCATTCCCTGAACCGCTCGATCCACTGATCCCAGGTCTCCTCATCTTTCTCGAGGCCGGAGATCATGGTGGCATTCATGCCCAGCAGGGAGGTGCTGAGGGCGGCGCGCAGCTTTCCATCGTTCGAGGGGTCCGTGATGGCCTCGAGCCAGAGGTAGAGCTCGTGGAGCTCGGGGGTGTGGAAGATGTTGCCGCCNCCGCTGACGACGCTTGGAATGTTGACGTTCCGCAGAGCCTCCTGTACATCACGTGCCTGCGGACCCGTCCTGACCAGCACGGCGATGTCGGCCGCCCGCACCTTCCGTCCATCCAGGAGGGTGTCTTTCTCGAGCAGTGAGGAGATGCTGCTGCAAAGCTGCCNGGCGATTCTGTAGTTCGCGTTNGGTNCAGAGATCTNCGCCTTTCCCTTCTGGGNCTCCTTTTCACAGTCGAACCGGATAATGTCGATTCCCGAGGCGTTGTGGGAATCAANGGTCAACTCGTTTTTCCGCTGGTCGGCAGCGGAGACCTCCTGGTAGGAGATCGCCTCGAGCCGGAAAGGGTTCTCCCGCGTTCCGAAGAGAGTGTTGATGGCGCCGACCAGCTCAGGGTCGGAGCGCCAGTTGGTTTTCATCGTGTTGATGTTGTCGCCCGCATCCGCGACGGCATCCAGGTAGGCAAAGATGTCGGCTNCCCGGAAGCTGTAGATGGCCTGTTTCGGGTCCCCGATAAAAAACACCGGCAGCTTGCCGACGGCCTGGATCTTCTGGAAGATCCTGTACTGCACAGGGTCAGTGTCCTGGAATTCATCGATCAGCGCCGCATGGTAATGGCNGCAGATGGTCTCGGCCAGGCGCGTCCCGCGATCGCNTTGCAANGCCTGGTCGAGATCNCTGAGAATATCGTCAAACCCCATCAGGCCCCGCTCCCTCATTCGCCGGGGCAGCTCAGCACGAACTGCATCGGAGAGTTCCTGTTTCAATTCGAGGACACGGGCATCCAAGGCGTCGCAGAGAGTCCGGGTTTCCTCATCGAGGTGTTCGCAGGCTTCAAAGAATGGGTGGGAGGGCGGCTCGGCGCCCGCCTCTTTCGCCTTGGGCTTCAGGCCATCGTCAAGTCCGGCGGGGGTGAATTTATAGAAATTGCCGGGCAGCTCAAAAGCGGAACAGGTATCGGCTTCGAAGAAACCATCTAACTCTGTAAACCATTTTTCCAGCGATGTCAGCCGGTACTTGTTTCTGTGCAGATCCGTATTTTCAGCGAGCAGGATCGCCTTGACGGCTTCGGTTTCTTCCAGCCAGAGTCTTCGGCATTCGCGGTAGGCCGCTTCCCTGTCCTCGGGATCCGGCATTGCCGGCAGCTCTGCGCGNTCCGGGAGGATGTCCGCTTCGGATCTCNNGCGGATCTTCTTCGCCAGCTTCTTCAGGGCCTTCGGGCTGAGTTTTTGTTCGCGCAGGTATTTTACGATCAGCAGGTCTTCGTCATAAACCCGGGCGACCCAGAAGTCATTGACGACCTCTTCGATGAGGGGATCCATGTCCTTGACGATTTCGCTGTCGAATGGAACCCCGCTCTCAAAGGCGTTCTCGCTGAGGATCCTCTTGTAGAAACCGTGGATGGTATGGATCGCGGCCAGGTCATAGGACTCAAGCGCCAGGTCGATGGCCGTGAGGGCTTTTTTCGCATCGACCCGTTCGAGAAGAGATTTGAAGAACGGGTCGGTGCTTTCACCGTGTTCGAAAACCTCCAGGGCCTCGCGCAGCTTGGAGCGGATGCGATCGCGCAGCTCGGAGGTCGCGGCCTCTGTAAAGGTCGCCACCAGGATGTTTTCAATATCGAGGTTCTTTTCGACCAGGAGGCGGATAAAGAGCTGGGTGATCGTATAGGTCTTTCCGGTTCCCGCGCTCGCCTCGATGAGCTGGATACCGTCAAGCGTGATGGTTGCCGGATCGAGTGCGCGGGTCATTCGCCTTCTCCCAGGTGATCCAGCAGCGGTGTGAAGATCTTTCCTACCAGGGTTCCGAAGCGGTTTTCCTTTCCCTGGAACCCGAATTTTTCGGGATAGTCGACGGCCAGGGGGTCCGCGTCTCTGAAGAGCAGGCTGAAGACATTGGTTTCACGTTCAGGCTCCACGTCGCCGCTCTTTTCCTCCCATACGCGCCGGGCTCTCTGAAGCGCGATGCTGGCGGATTCATCTGAATCGTCCCCGGCTTTTTCCAGTTGCTGGAGATAGGCGCCTGAGGTCCTGGGGAAAAGGAGGAGAGGCTCGTTTTGACCGATCTCATAGAGCTCCAGGAGCTCCGCGAGGAGCGGCTTTGCTTCACCGACCTCGTTGAACCGATGAATTTCCATCCCCGGTCCCCTGGGCTTCCGGCAGGCCAGCTTGCTGGAGCCCGGATAGCCAGCTGCTGCACTCGCGCAGAGAACGAGGTGCTCGACCCACAGTCGCAGGAGGCGGTCCTCTCTGAAGCGCTGATAGCCGTAGCGTAAGAGCGCCTGGGGATAGATGTTCGCCAGCGTTCCCTGCAGACGGAAGCGGCCGATGGGCAGGTCGATCCGCAGTGCATCGAGCTCTTTTTCAGCCCGAATCTTTCTGAGNTCTGCGACGACAGGTTCGAGCTCGCCGGCAAGTTCANTGACAAGGCAGGCTCCCGGAGCTCCGGGAGGGACCCGGCCGCTGGCGCTGAAGAAGGCGCTGATTTCATCCAGTGATCGGTCCTCCATGAGCTGGGAGAGCATCGTATTGCCCACCTGGGAGCGCTCAAGGAAGTTGAGATCGATCGGTTCCCGGTGATCGACTTCACCCCCCTGGCGCAGCAGGAGGATATTCAGCCTGTTTTGCAGAAATGCCTTGCAGGGTGATTGGAAGAACCTCAGGAGAGCATCGAGGCTGAGGACCTTGTCCTCGTCGGACCGCTTCTCCAGGGGGGCAGCGAAGAAGGGCTCCTGCTCTACTGGCTCTTGATGCAGCGCCCGGGCTCCTTCGAAATAGCCATCGGAGTAGCTGAACAGCTCGGCGTGCCCGGGGTCAAAGTAGCGGGGACTGAAGGGCTGGAGGGGGTGGTGGACAATCCACTGCTCGCGCCGTTCCTTTTCATCCAGGGAGGCATCATTTCCACTGCGGTCAAAGCCTTCGCTCAGGGCATCCAGCAGCTCACTGACGACTACGGAGGGCGGCAGCTTCTTATTGTCGCGGATACTCTGTCCGCAGTAGGTGATCACCAGCTTCTCTCGCGCGGAGAGGATGGCCTCGAGGAAACAATAGCGGTCCTCTTCCCGCAGGGAGCGATCGCCGGCTCGCGGCTGGCTCCTGGTGAGATCGAAGTCGAGGGTTCTGCCCGGCTTCGGGTAATCGCGGTCGTTCATTCCCATGAGACAGACAACCCGGAAGGGGATGCTTCGCATCGGGACCATGGCGCAGAAGGTGATCCCCGATCCCATTCGGCCGGGTGATGTTTTATGCCTTCCGAGCTCATCGTTGAAAAGCGAACGAATGATGTCGAGGCCGATGGTTTCTTCGAAACCCGCCGCCTCGGCCTGTCCGCAGATCTTGTCGATCGCCCGGCGTACCACCTGATGTTGCTGAGCGTAATCCCCCTCCAGGCTGCAAAGCTCGCTGGTGATGCTGAGCAGGACCGCTCTCCATTCGGAGCTGGTGTGATCCTGCCGTAATTCCCGGTAGATACCGAAGAGGGTTTCACAGTATCCGGCAAGCTTTCCCAGAAGAAGAGCCGGGGAGCCCTCGATCATTTCACAGGGAAGCCGGCCCTGCCAGAGGTCCTGGCCGCCTGTGGGCAGGGCGATGCCCAGAAGCATTCTGTCGAGTCCGAAGCGCCAGCTGTTGTTTTCGAATGCCGGTTGCCCGAGCTCTTTCCTGTGTTCTGCATCGATTCCCCAGCGGATCCCGCTCTCGATAACCCATTTTTCAAGGGCCTCGATATTCTTGGCAGACAGCTCGAAGCGGCTTCTGATGGATTCTGATTGCAGGACTCCCATCACGTCCTCGATCGTAGCCCTGCTGGATGCCAGCTCGAGGACGCCGAGGAAGGCCTCCACAACGGGAGTNTCATCCGCCGCGCGAACATCGCTGATGGCGTAGGGAAGGACGCNCCGGTTCTTGTCCCGGCTGCCGAAGACGGCATCGATATACGGTGCGTAGGTCGCCAGCGACGGAAGCATGACCAGCACGTCCCTGGGCTCGAGGCTTTCGTTCTTCTCAAAGAGATCGAGCAATTGATCGCGCAGAACCTCTACCTCGCGCATTGGGCTGTGGCAGGAATGGATGCGAACGGAGTCATCTTCACTGTTAACCGGCAGGGGGGGCTCGTCTTCGGCCTTCCGTCCCCGGTTGCGGAGATTCAGGATGTCGGAGTTCAGGGTGGATAGCACCGTCTCCAGCTCCGGTTCGATGAAGAGATCGGGGCCGATCTCTTCGTATTGAACAGATTCTTCATCTTCGAGCAGGAACTGGAATTCCCGGCCGATTCGACCGAGCGAAGAGAGCAGGCGGTTGCCGATATCGATGTGAAGGTCATCGGTAGAGAACCCCTCCGCGGTCTCCTCCTGTTTGCGGGCGATCTTTTTGCGCCGCACCAGNTCGACTATATCCGCCCAGTATTCCCTGCAGGGACTCAGGAGGAAAAGATGCACGTCGATGTGGTTGGAGAGCATCCCGAAGATGTCGAGGTAGAGGGGCGAGAGGGATGGGATTCCAAAAAGTGATACCCGCTGTGGAAGCTCTTCCAGGTTGAGCTCCCCGGATTTGAGCGCAGACTCGATCCTGCCGGCGATGATGGCAGGGTGGGTGCTTCCGGCGGTGGAAATGATTGAGTGCCAAAGAGAGGCCTGCCAGCCGCTTCCCGGATTATTGTCCCAGTCCAGAACCATGCGGGGGCGAAAATGAGAATAATTGTCAAAGAGCGCGGCAATATTTTTTGCCAGCTGGTAGCTTCGCGTTCCATGTTCGTCGGTCTCGAGGTATTCGCGGACGGCTTTGAATTCCGGTTTGGCGATCTCCCGGTTGATGGTTTCCAGCAGACGCCACAGCAGCTGTCCCCGCCCAAGCCATCGGTCTTCGCTGTCGACTCCCTCGATAGCGCCATAGGCCTGTTCAATCAGGGTATGTGGGAAGGGATAGTTTACGTTGGCGGAGATTCCCTCTCGTCGTGAGAGCTCCATCGCCAGCCAGTCTTCCATTCCGCGGCTCTGGACCACGATCGTCTCCGGAACGATTGGTGATCCCGCGGGCTGCCGTATCACCTCGCTGAGAGCGGAGCAGAGTTTTTCGAGCCTGTTGCTCCTGTAAAGATGAATCATTCGTGACTCTGTGATCTGGTTAGGGATCAGGTACGGCCTGGCGTTCCTGGAGAGAGCAGGGTTGGGGCCCATTTCCCAACCGGAGATCTATTATGAGGCTCCGCAAGGATTATTCACTCCACCGGCCAGCCAAATTCAAAGTTTTTATGAAACCGGCCCGGGCTCGAACCTGTTGAAGGTTCCGGCCCGGGCCGAATTGGTCTGCTGGTTTTTTACAGTCCTCCCCGTCAGGGAGTTGCGCAGGTGTCATCGTCAGAACAATCGGAGAAGATCCTGCAGTTGGAGCCCAGCGCGTGGACAGGACCACCAAGAAACAGCCATCTCAGGGTAGAGATCGCGTCGGAGAGATCGAGCGAGCCATCTCCGTTGAAGTCCGACAGCTGGATTCCTCCGGCCAGGATGTTTCCTCCATCGTCGGCGCAGGGGGCCGTGCGGCCGCCTGAGAAGAGATAGCTCAGCAGGGCGAGTCCATCGGAAATATCGATACTGCTGTCGGAGTTGAAATCTCCCGGGAGCAGGCTGGTTCCAGCCGCGGCCTCGCAGACGCCATCGCCGTCCTCGTCGATGTTGACGACGACCCCATCGATGCAGACCTCACAGGGATCATCCGCATAGGAGCACTCTCTCGCGACGTTGGCGTCGGGGTCGTAGTTGCAGGCCGCTTCATCCATGCAGCCTGGCGCGAGGGGCGGACCCTCGAGGTCAGTCATCGTGATGACGAAGCTGCCTATGGTGACATCCCCGCCGAACGCGCTTCCGCCGCCGCTTACGGCTACGAGGTATTCCCGGGCCTTTTCCGTCTGGACGATCAGCACAGCCTGGTCGACTCCGCAGACATCGGCCTCGGTTTCCGCGCAGACCGGCTCTTCACAGGAGCCGGTGTAGATCGACAGGCGGCTGGTCAGCTCGGTCTCTTCGTGACAGGTGCTGAGCTCTACCTGCCCGCCGGTACCCGTAAACCGGTACCAGACGATGCCGGTGCTGAAGCGGTCCACGCAGATGGGCGTGGTGAACTGGCGACTTGAATCGACATTAGTACCCTCGACCCTCGAGCCGTGGGTAAGCTCAATGGCGTCGACGCAGTCGTCGTTAACCGGGGGTACCACAGCCGTCATGTGCAGGGTGAAATTGCCTGAGTTCGCGCCGTAGCCGTGGATAAGAACGAAGTAGTCGGTTCCACGCACACTTGCCCAGGTTCCGGCTGACTGGAGCCCACAGGCATCATCGTTGGCTCCGAGGCAGGTAAGGTCATCGCAGTCTCCTGTGAATACGCTCAGCGCCGTATCATAGTTGGTCGTACCGCCGCAGGTCTCGGCGAACATCTCGCCCCCGGTTCCCGCTATTCGGAACCAGACTCCCGGGGCGTCTGAATTAAAGCAGGCGTCGTTCTCAGGGTCCGTGAATGCATCTGTCGTCTGCCCGTCAATCGTGATATCGCCAACGGTGAGATCGAGCTCGATCGCTCCGCAGGGAAGGTCATTGTCAGAGAAATCGCAGGCGTCACCGATACCGTTATCGTCTCGATCCGCCTGGTCCGGATTGGGAGTCTTGGCGCAGTTGTCCTCTTCGTCGAGAACTCCATCGTTGTCCTGGTCGTCGGCGGGCGCCGGCAATTCAGAGCTGATGTTGAGCTCGTAGATTCCCGCGCTGGTAGTCCAGCCGTGAACGAGAATGAAGTAGATAACGTCCATCTCAGAGGGCCAGGTCACGCTTGAGAGAG
>PAOC01000035.1 GCA_002708465.1 Planctomycetota bacterium | reverse complement strand
CCATAAAGGTGGAGAGGTCGCCCGCCTGCTTATCGTAGGTGTCGACCAGAAAATAAGGGAACTTCCGGTCAAGGGCATGCTCGAGGACCGCCCCTGGCTCTGGAGACCCGGCCGCCTGCCAATCGGCGTAGGCCACCGCCACGAGATCCGCCTCACCTTGACTTCCCTCGCGCACCAGGGCGCGTGCCTGGTCGAGCAGCTCGCTCCAGCTCGTCTCACCGAGACCACTGAGTCCGAGCTTGTAGAGTACGATCCCCGGCTGATGCTCCAGCTCCCAGCCCTGCCCTCGAAGCCTGAGCTCGCCGAGAGCCGCGCTCACGGGAGCTTCACCGCCTACAGCCTCGACCACCGCCTGCCGCGCGGCGGCCGGAGCCTCGCCCAGGGAGCCCTCGCCGGGCTCCTTGATATCGATGATGTCGGCTCCTCCCTCGATCGCCTCGACAGCCTCCGCGGCTGACCTCACGCTTACCAGCAGGCGAAGAGACCCCTCCTCGACCAGCCCGGGCTGTCCCGCCAAGTCGATCTGGGTTCTCTTCAAGATCCTCTCCCTCAAAGATCGCAGGACAGGTTGTCCTTGGTCAGGTCCATTCCCGGAAGCGGGAAGGGCGCCGGCAGCGGGGGGCCGCCGAGGAAGAGGTAGTTGAGGATAAAGGTGGAGTCGGTGAGGTTGATGCTCGCATTGTCGTCGGCATCTCCGGCATCCATGCAATCCGGCGCCGCCTCCCCCATGAACAGGTAGAGAAGGATCCCGACCGCATCGGAGAGATTGACGTTCGTGTCGCCGTTAAAGTCTCCGCGAATNAACTGGGNNNCNGGCTCCGCGGTGGCNCCNCCNGGGGAACCGTTCAGNTCAGCGGANGCGCTCCATCGATCGCCAAAATCATTGTCGAGATCGGCGGTNACCGANGNGAGCTCGATCGAGTGCCCGGCCTTGACNTCCGGCCAGGAGCCGCCGTCCTTGTATTTCACATAATCGATGGTCGCCGGGTAGCCCGGNCCTGCGTCNAGGAGCCGCAGCTCATCTCCATTGTTGTCAAGCGCCCCCTGGTACTCACCCAGGATCGTNGCGNGATTCTCAGCNCCGGGATATTGNGCCAGGAANGCANCCCTGTCTCTCACNACCACGACCTTCCCGCCTTCGGGTACCACCGTCCCCCGGGGAAANACGAAGCTCACTCCGCCGGAAATCATCCATTCGGAAACATCTATCTGGCGNCCNCTGGTATTCTGCAGCTCGATGTACTCNAGNTCGGAGCCNGCNGTGATGGGNCGATACATGANCTCGGTTATCTTCATCTTGTCATGGTCTCGAACATCCGCGTGCCAGCGGGAGATATACTGGATGAGATAATTCCGGTGCAGGCGCAGCTGCGTTCGCACCTCTGCCGTATTCCCGATCATCGTCTGCAGGGTGGCGCAATTGCCGCCGCAATCCGCCTCGCAATTGACCGGCGAGCGGCCCCAGCGGCCATAATCCAGGCTCTGCTCGTTGGCAAGGAGAGTCTCCAGATCATCGATGAGGGCGCCGTAGACGTCGCTCTTGTATTTCTCCTGCAGCAGATCCCAGAGCCTGACAAGGTAGGCGCGCTGGTAATAGCCCGCTGAGGCGCTAAAGAAAAAATCCATGAAGTAATGCAGGCGGAAATTGCCCCGGACCGAGGTGGCAAACCAGGGGTTGAGATCACGGCCGGGACTGAGCATGCAGTCGTTCAGCGTTCCCACCGGCCGGATATCAGGGTTGAAATTCTTGCCGAAGACCAGGTCCATATCCCAGGTAAGAAGGGTCCACTTGTCGGACTCCTTATTCCAGCACAGGAAGTGGTTCTTCGCAAAGCTGTCGATATTATCGAGCACCGACTGGGCAAGCTGGTAGCCGATGAGCTGCTCCGGCATGCTGCGCTGCTGAAAAAACTCGGCCGAGGAGCCTCCCTGCGCATCGCGATGCATGTCGCCGATAAAGTCGGCGATCGCGGTGAAGTCTTCATTCTCGCAGGTTTCCTGCTCCCAATAGGAGGGATAGTCGGTGACCCGGCTCTGGACGGCGACCCCGATGGGGGTGCCTCCATCCCGGGGAGGCTGCTTCGCCTTGTAGAGGCAATCATCTCCATCGAAGCCGTTTCTCTCGAGGTAGCGGCTGTCGGGATGCTCGAGCGAGAGGTAGAGGCCATGGTAGCTGCCATTGAGATGCACCCTGACATACTCAGTCTTGCAGTAGGGGATCCCGAGCTGGCGAATGAACTCCCAGGCCAGGTGCTCACGAACCAGGGACTTGTCCGTCCACATGCCCTGGAGATTCAGCTTTCTCAGGTTCTTGAAATACCGTCCACGATTGAACCGGAACTTGAGGTTTCTCTTGTCGAGGACACAGGCTGTATTACCCCGAAAGCGCATTCCAACCTCCGGATAGATGTCGCCGTGGTAAACAAAGGAGCCCGGACGCAGGGTGTCGCAGTTGAGAGCGCCGTTGATAGATCGCGGGTTGGTGGTGCTCACCCCGGGTATGAGGACGTGGTAGACCGGCAGGCTCGTATCGGCGATCTCATCATTGACGTAGAATCCCCGCAGGTCGCGCTTGACCATGCGCGTACCGTTATGGGTCCGCGGTCCCGCCCCGACACTTCCATCCGCGGCCCTGGCCACAACCTGGTAATAGACCTCGGTGTTGTGGTCAAAGAGCGTGGGAAGCTCTACGGCGTAGACCCCATCGGAGAAGAAAGCATCTCCGTGCTGCCCATCATCGAACATCTGCAGGGTGACCGGGTCATCCTCGCCCACCACATACTTCAGCTCGACCGATTCGAGCGCCTGGTTGCCCGGCGTGCGAACCCGCGCGGAAATCGTTGTGCGATCTTCCGAGGTCGGCTCCATGGGAAACCTGCCGTGATCCGAGATAAACGGCGGGATGCTCTCTGCCCTGGAGGAATTGGCCAGCCCGGGGCTCACGAGCTTCTCGTTGAGACAGATCTCGACTCCGCGCAAGAGCCTGAGCGACAGGTTCGAATCGCCCTCGACAAACTTGTAATCGAAGGAAAGAAGATAGTCCGCCTCACGGTCGAGATTGTCCGACCTGAAAGACTGGGCGACGCTGTCGCGTGAGGAGCAGGAGAAGCAACCCTCTCCGCAGGAGGCCGCGGTGAGAATTCGGAGGCCACCGCTGCCATCGACGCCAATTCCGTTCAATACGCCGGAACCAGACGCGTTGCCGCGAAGATCCCAGCCCTCAGCTCCCGCTTCAAAATCACCGTTCACGATGAGATTCAGAGCGGGGTTCTGGACTGGACTGAGCCGGACATTGTCGATCACAAACTCCCCGCCTCCGTTGATGGCGATAAGAAGCCGCTGGATGACCAGGCGGCCGAGTGGGCCTACGGCGGAGACACTGGCAAAGTCACCCGGGCTGATGGCGCTGCTCGTCCAGCTGGATGGGTCGGAGCTGGCCGCGTCAGGCCTGATCTTCTCGAGGCTGCGGCCCTCGCCATCAGCCTCCCAGGGCCACTCCCCGCCATCTGAGTAGCGCACCGAGTCGACAGAGACGCCCGCTGCGTCCAGCAGGGAGATCCTCTCTCCGCCGTTGGCAAGCTGGCCGGTAAAATCGCCCAGTACATTATCCAGGCCGAAGGACGCGCTGACATGCTCGGCGTTGCGCGCAATGACCACATAGCCATCCGCGGCAAGCACGGTTCCCTGGGGAATAACGAATTCTATCCCGGTGAAGCTCCAGCCGCCAAGGTTGACAGCCTGGGAGCCGTGGTTGTGAAGCTCGATGAATTCCTCCAGCTCCTCGGAATTTCCCGCGGGATGGTAATGGATCTCGTTGATAACCACATCNGGAACGNACATGGGAACCGGCGGACACGCGGCCCGCGAATTGGCCGCCAGCGGGGTGGGNNGGTTGCCCANCGCCGNGNCCCANTTGGTCGGCATGATCGANGGNGCCGAGNCGCAGCTGCGCTCGAGAGAAGCTCCCCCNCCGTCTACGGAACCTGAGCCGGACGGCCAGGGAAACCTGTCATCGTATCTCACCACATCCGCGACGGCGTTGAAGCCATCGAGCAGAGAAACCTTGTCGCCATCATTGTCCAGGCTGCCCTCGTAGTTACCGAAGAGCTCCGCCTGGGACACATTGTAGCTCTCGGCGGCGAGCTCCCNGTCCCGNCAGACCACGACATAGCCGGAAGCTGGAATCTCCGCCCCTGCGGGAAACTCAAAATAGATCCCTCCCTCGAGCTTCCAGCCAGCGATGGCGAGCGCTGTCGGGCCGGAATTGTAGAGCTCGACAAATTCCAGATCCCTGCCATCGGGCGCCGGCGGATTATAATGAATCTCGTTGATGACGACCGAGGCCTGCCCCGTGGCTTGCATGGCAAACACCAATACAATTGCCACCAATGAAACCGGAAATCGGTTCAATCGGCTGCTCTTCAGCCTGACACCACTTGCTATACCGGCCACTTGAAAATCCCCATTTATTCGCCAAAGTAGATATTGATACGCCCCACTACAATATTACGGGCCGATCCCCATTTGGGCTACACTGAAAACCTGCTAACAAGACACAAGAAATGACGCGCCTGCGCGGTTTTTCCTGCATCCGGACCCTGTTAAAAAACGATCCCTGCCCGCATCGAGAAGACCATGACCGCCAGAAAGATCCTCACTGTCATTATCCTGCTGCTTACGCAGCTCCGCTGCCCGGCGGAGGACAAGAACCGGATTGAAATATCCGCGCCTGTTGACGATGGAGGATTCCAGCTCCACACGGTGCGCTCCCCCTACCAGGCCGGAACCACGAAGATCAGGGTTCTGCTTCCGGATGCATTCGACAAGAGCCAGCGCTACAGGGTTCTCTATGTTCTTCCGGTTGAAGCCCTGGACGGCCAGCGCTGGGGAAACGGCCTGAAGACGATCCGCAAGGCAGGGCTTCACAACCGGCATAAGCTGGTCTGCGTAGCCCCGACCTTCTCACATCTTCCCTGGTACGCCGACCACCCGAGCGATCCGATGATCCGCCAGGAATCCTACCTGACCCGCGTCGTACTGCCCCTCGTTGAAAAAAACTACCCTGCCATCCCGGGAAGAGCCGGGCGACTCCTGGTCGGCTTCAGCAAATCCGGCTGGGGCGCCTTTACACTGCTGCTGAGGAACCCGGAGGTCTTCGCCGCCGCCGCCGCATTTGACGCCCCCCTCGCTCTCGACAGGCCCGGCCCCTACGGATCGGGACCCATTTTCGGCAGCCGTGAGAACTTCGAAAAATACAGGGTAGAAAGCCTGCTGAAAAAAAATGNCGGGCGGCTCGGCTCCTCAAAACGTCTGGCGCTCCTCGGACATTTCGTGAACTTCCGCAAACAACACGAAAAGGCCCGGAGCTGGATGAACTCTCTGAAGATCCAGCATCATTGGCACAAGGGCCAGAGATGGAAGCATTCCTGGGAAAGCGGATGGCTGCCCCGGGCCATCGAGCTCATCGCTGGCGACGACAAGGTCCAGCCGGAAGGAAATCAACTCCGCGAGTGAAGAATGAGCCGTCGTGAAACGACCGCCGACTCTTCACCGCCGCGGCGACTCAGAGCTGACGGAGATGATAGAAGATCTCTTCCTGGTCAGGGAAGCGTGAGCAGGCACGCTTTGAGAACACGACCCTTCCATGGACGGAAATCTCGAAGACGCCATCGCGGGAAGGAACCAGCTCGGGGGACTCGCCAAGGGAGGCCTCGATGGCCTCGGCGAGAGCTGTCGCGATCCGCTCGTAATTGCCCGGCACGCAGTACTCAATCGAAACCGGGGGCTTGTCGCGCTGGAGAGCGCCGGGGCCGGGGCTGGCGATCAGGTCGCGTTTAGACTCGAGTTTGCTCGTCAATGTTTGCATAGCTGGTCACCCATTCAGGCGCTGCTGGATTGTAAGGTGAGAATTTCCCTGAAACAGCCTTTTTGACGACGCCGGAAAGATTCTATTCAATCCGCCGAATAAGTATTCGAGATTCGGACATGAAACCAACGAGATCGTCGGCATTTTCGAGCGTCCCCACCAGGTTGACATCGCTTGCGGGAACCGGTTTATCGGAAGTACTCATTGGCGTCCTGCCGAAGAAAATCGCCAGGGCTCGGCCCGGGGGCCANTAGCCGATCGTGCCGACCTCCACATCGCTGGTGGCAGTTCCATCGAGCTCGGCGCTGACGGNNATCTCGAAGTAGAACTCCTCTCCCCAGGTGTTAAACGACGTGTCCAACGGCAGGCTCTCAGCGATCGCCTGGGCGCAGNCCGTATCCGAGAGNTCACCCCGCAAGGTCANCTCGCCAACCTGGACCTCAATNCNNATCGACATCTTCTCATACCTCCCGGCCGGGGCCAGCTAAAGTGTTCCGCTCTCGAGAGCCGGTATTTACNGCGCAATAAAAAGGGCCGCGGCTAAGTCGCCGCGGCCCTCTNAAAATGGTGACCCCAAGGGGATTTGAACCCCTGTTACAAGGATGAGAACCTTGTGTCCTGGGCCAGGCTAGACGATGGGGCCATAGCCGCCCGCACCTTTCGGTGAAAAGCGTTCTGCTATGATAGAAATGCGGTGGCAATCGTCAAGACCTTAGCGGTGTTTTCTGCGACTTAGGCCTGCTCTATACCGTTGGCAACGGCGTCAGCCGTTTCCCAGGCGTGGTAGGAGCTCCGTACCAGGGGGCCGGAAACAACCTGCAGAAAACCCAGGTTCTCGGCCTCGGTCTTCAGGTCNGCGAATTCGGCGGGCGTCACATAGCGAAAGACGTCAAGCTGNCGAGCGGTGGGCTGCAGGTACTGGCCGAGGGTGAGAATGTCGACGCCATGCTCACGAAGGTCGGCAAAAACCTCCAGCAGNTCATCCCTGGTNTCACCCAGGCCAAGCATNAGCCCTGACTTGGTAAGAAGAGNACCCTTGCGNCGCNCGGCGACGGGAGNCTGCAANGAAANCTCCTTGGCGGAGCTGAGAACCTCGAGCGAGCGGANGTAGCCGGCGCCGGGNCGCACCCGGTCATAGAGCCGCGGAACCGTCTCAATATTGTGCGCAAAAACATAGAGCGCCGTATCCACTACCCGCTNAATGCATCCCGNTGANCCCTGGAAATCAGGCACCAGNGCTTCGACCCTGCAGGACGGCAGCCTGTCATCGATCGCATCGATGGTCGCGGCAAAGGCGGTGGAGCCCTGGTCAGGAAGATCGTCCCGGTTCACAGAGGTCAGCACGGCATAGTCCAGGCCAAGGTCCTCGATAACCTCGGCGACCTTGGCAGGCTCATCCTCATCCAGCTCCTCGGGTCTGCCGCTGGAGACGGAGCAGAAATTGCAGCCCCGGGTGCAGATGTCGCCAAGCAGCATGAAGGTGGCCGTGCCATGGCCCCAGCACTCGCCGATATTGGGACATTCAGCCTCCTCGCAGACAGTGTGAAGACCGTGGGCCTTCAGACGTTCACTGAGAAATCTGTAGCGCTCGTTGTAGGAGAACTTCGCCTTGACCCAGCTTGGATGCTTCGGCCGCGCCGTGCTGACCGCGGGTTGCTCCGCGGACAACACCGGCAGAGGATGGAACCCCTCCCGATCGCCCTGGCTGTCGCAGGTGTCTTCCTGAATCATGAGTACTGGCGCTTTCTTTTCCTGTCCTGCAGGCGCGTATTCTAACGCTTCGGGTCAAAGGGTTCCCGGCAAATAGTCCCGACCACGGACACTCTTCAGCGAAAGATGCCGAAGAACGTCTCTAATATTTTTCTGAGGCCGGGACCGAGGCGGCCCCTCTGCCACTGGCCGCAGGCGCGGGAGAGCACCTCGCCCCGGGTCGGATAAGGTCGGATGACTCCTCCCAGTTTCCGCAACCCGAGCTTATGCGTTATGGCGAGGCTGATCTCCGAGATAAGCTCGCCGGCATGACTCGAGACGACCGTGGCGCCAAGAATCCTGTCCGAGCCGCGGCGAAGGTGCAGTCGAAGAAAGCCCGTCTCCTCTCCATCGAGTACGGCCCGGTCATTCTCCGCCATCGGTACGGTCAGGGTGTCGACCTCGAAACCCGCCGACCGCGCGTCCTCGGGACTGTAGCCGACATGGGCCAGCTCGGGCGCGGTATAGGTACAACGGGGAACAACCAGCCTGCGCACCTCGAGGCGCCTGAAGAAGAGGGCGTTCTGAACCGCTATTCGAGCCTGGGCATCCGCCGCGTGGGTGAATTTTTCTTTCGAGCAGACATCTCCAACTGCGTAGATCCGGGGATTGTCGGTCCTGAGCTGTCCATCGACGATAATGCCGCTATCATCCGCGCCCACCCCGGCAGAGCCCAGGCCCAGGTCGCCGATGTTTGGAACCCGGCCCGCGGCGACCAGGAGCTCATCCCCTGCGGCTACCTCAACCGCCTCCCCCCGGCGATAATGAACCCGGCGGCCCTCCTCGACCTTGAGAAGCTCGGCGCCCAGAACGCAGCGTACACCTTCCTCCTCGAGAGCAGCCCGCACGAGCGCGGCAGCCTCGGGATCCTCCCGGGGAAGCACCTCACCGGCGGACTCGAGCAGAGTAACCTCGCTGCCGAAGCGGCTGAAGCACTGCGCCATCTCGCAGCCGATCGGGCCGGCTCCGATCACGACCAGCCGGGCAGGAGCCTCCTCCAGGTCAAAGAGCGTGGTGTTATCAAGGCAGCCTGACTCGGCAAGTCCCTCGATCGCCGGCAGGGCAGGCCGGGAGCCTGTGGCGATGACAGCGCGCCTGAAATCCAGGGAGGCTCCATCCACCTCGACCCGGGAGGGACCAGCGAAACGCGCGGTGCCGAGAAAGACATCGACGCCCAATCCAATAAACCGTTCAACGCTGTCGGCAGGACTGATGGCTGCTCGCAGCCGACGCATACGGTCCATGGCGGCCCGGAAATCTCCCGGTCCCTCNGCCGCTGGGCCGCCGAAGAGCNCGGANCTCCCGCGGGCAGNCTGCCAGGAGCGGGCGGCGGCAATGAGACCCTTGGAGGGNACNCANCCNGTGTTGAGACAGTCGCCCCCGAGACGATGTCGCTCGACCAGGGCCACCCGGGCGCCGAGNCCGGCCGCGATTGCCGAGCTGACCAGNCCCCCCGCGCCAGCGCCGATNACAACCAGGTCATAGCGCTCACGCGGAATCGGATTCTCGTATCCGGGNGGCCGAACATTTGACAGCAGCAGGCTCTCCGGCGTGCGCNCGGCNTCNTCACTATNAGGCTTGTCGATCATNTTCCATCACCCGGGTGAGGGTTTAAAGGCACGCCCGCTTGAAAGTCCCAGCGGTTATACTCTGGCGACCATGTCACAGGCAGCAATAATCGTCGCCAGCTCCGATCAAAGTGTCAACGCAGGGGTGGAAATCATACGCGCTGGCGGCAATGTCGTCGATGCCGCCNTTGCCGCCGCCTTCGCGACCTCCGCCGGAGAGCCNTCGATAACGAGCCTTGCAGGGGGNGGAGTGATGATNCATCGCGACGCCGTAAAGGGCGGCGTGAANATCTACGACCTCTTCGCCAACGCTCCGGGTCTCGAGGGTACGCCNGGACCGNTCGACTTCGAAGGAATCGACATTTATTTCCCGGAGGGAGCTACGACCCAGACCTTTCACATCGGCAGGGGCGCGGCGGCGGTNCCNGGAACCCTTGGAGGCCTCTGCGCGGTCCTTAAAAAGAAAGGCCGGCTGCCGCTCGGCGAGGTTCTCGCCCCCGCCATTCGCTGCCTCGAGGAAGGAATCGAGGTGCGGGACTACCAGGTCGCCTGCTTCAGCTACCTCGAGGGCATCCTCAGGCGCTCCGAGCTCGGCAGGCACAGCTTCCTCAATAAGAAGGGCGAGCTGCTCGCGGCCGGGGAAAACTTCAGCAACCCTGCGCTTGCCGGAACCCTCCGGAGCCTCGGAGGATGCGAACCGGAAGAGGTCAAGGCCTGGCTGGGGGGAAACATCGAGACCCCGATTCTCGATGCCTTCGGCCCCTCCAGCGGCGGACGCATCACGGCCCGGGACCTCGAAAGCTGGAAACCGGAATTCCGGGAGCCGCTGGAGTTCAGCTTCGCGGGCGCCAGGATTTTCACCAACCCCGCCCCATCTTTTGGAGGTCCCAGCATCCACCAGACCCTCCGCCTGCTAGCTGAGGCCGGGGCTGAGAGCGGCCCGGCGGGAAGCCCGCTGCGATACGAAAGGCTTGCGGCGGTCTTCCGCAGCGTCTCCGAGCTGAGAGCTGAAGACCCCGGCATCTTTGATCGCGACAACTCGAGCGAGCTCTTTAGCTCCCGCCTGCGGCGCAACCTCGACAGACCCCGCGGGGAGGATGGCGAAGCCCCGGCGGAACCGCGAGCTCCGGGCTCCACGGCCCACATCAGCGTCATCGATGCCGACGGCAACGCCGCGGGCATCACCCTCAGCCATGGGGAAGGCAACGGCTTCGAGATCCCGGGAACCGGGATCCTGATGAACAATTTCCTTGGCGAGGAGGATCTCTTCCCCGCCGGGCTCGGCAACTTCATCCCGGGCGCGAGGCTCTCAACCATGATGGCGCCAACCGTCATCGAACATTCCGATGGGGCTGTGAGCGTCCTGGGGTCAGGGGGAGCGAACCGGATCCGTACCGCCATCGCCCAGGTCGTTTGCGGGCTGGTCATGGACGGTCTCGACCCGCGGGAGGCCATCGAGCAGGGCAGGATCCATGTCGAGAACGGGGTTCTCAGCGCCGAGAGCTTCGCCATCGAGGGGTGCCCGGAGAGCCTCGCGGGCGCCCTCCAGCACGCCGACGAACTCGATGAGTTCAACAGCCCGGGACTCTTCTTCGGCGGCGTACATATCGCCCACAGGAATACCGCTGGAGAGCTGGCGGGCGGCGGCGATTTCCGCCGCAACGGTACAGTCGGAAAGACCGGCTGAAGCCGGGGCTCCTTGAAGAGCCGGCGAAGAGTGAGTATCCTGCCGACTCGAAAACTGAACTCCCGCGGTAACCATCGAGGCTCAACCAATGCGCTGCTACAGTTGGAATGTCAACGGAATCCGCGCCGTCGCGCGCAAGGGTCTGCTCCCCTGGAAGCAACTTCCGCGGGCGGACGTCTTCTGTCTCCAGGAGACAAAGGCCCATGTCGAACAGCTCGACCCCGAGATCAGGGAGCCGAAGGGCTGGCATGCCTATTATTCGAAGACCCAGCGCAAGGGCTACTCGGGGGTGGCCATCATCTCGCGCAAGGAACCTGATGAGGTGGTCGAGGGGCTCGGGGTCAGGAAGCTCGACCAGGAGGGCCGGGTGCTGCGCGCCCGCTACGGTGACCTGCTGGTCATCAGCGCCTACTTCCCCAAGAGCCAGCCGGAGGGTCCGCGCTTTGAATACAAGCTCGCTTTCTGCCGGGGGATGAGGCGCTTCCTCAAAAAACAGGTCGACTCGGGTCTCAACATCCTCCTGATGGGCGACTACAACATCGCCCACGAACCGATCGATCTCGCCCGTCCGAAGCAGAACCTCCAAAACCCGGGCTTCCTCCCCGAGGAGCGCTCCTGGATGAGCCGCTACCTCAAGAGCGGCTTCCATGACGTGTTCCGGGAGCGTAACCCCGACCTCGAGGGCGCCTACTCCTGGTGGAGCTACCGCTTCGGGGTCCGGGAGAAGAACATCGGCTGGCGGATCGACTACGGCACCGTCAACACCGCCCTGCTCGATCGCGTGACCGACGCGGCGATCCATCCGAACATCACCGGCAGCGACCACTGCCCGGTGAGCGTGCGTCTGAAATGAGCGGCCGCTCTCAGCCCAGCCGGTAGACCCGGATGGCGTTGTCGTGGAACAGCTTGCGCCGATGCTCCTCGGGCTCGCCCTTCATAACCTCCTTCAGCGCTCCTACCCAGCTCTTGTAGGAGGCGCTCAGGTTGCAGACCGGCCAGTCGCTTCCGAACACCACCCTGTCGGGCCCGAAGGACTCATAGCAGTGCCGGATGACCGGCGCCAGGTCCTCCGTCTTCCACTCGCCCTTCTTCGCCGTGGCGATGAAGCCGGAGATCTTGCAGACCACGTTTTTCTTCTCGGCCAGGGCGGCGATATCGCTGCGCCACTTTGAGCGATCCGCGGAATGAACCTCGGCATTGCCGCAATGATCGAGAACCAGCTGGGTGTCGGGACAGGCATCTGCCAGCTTCGCCGCATCTGAAATCTCTCCATGGCGCATGCAGAGGTCGAAGCTCTTCCCTAACTCACCGACGAGGCGAACGCTCTCGACAAACTTATCGCCAAGGCAATGGCCGGCGGGAGTCTCTCCGACCTGCAGGATTCGACGCACACCCTTGATCTCAGGAGTATCCTTGAAGGCTGTGATGTAATCGCGAAAACCATCGCT
>PAOC01000092.1 GCA_002708465.1 Planctomycetota bacterium | reverse complement strand
TCTCCGAGACCATTCCGAAGCACCAGTTCAAGATCCCGATCCAGGGGACCATCGGCGGAACCATCATCGCCCGCAAGACCATCAACGCNTTCCGNAAGGACGTCACCGCCAAGTGCTACGGCGGNGACATCACGCGCAAGCGCAAGCTGCTGGAGAAGCAGAAGAAGGGTAAGCAGAAGATGAAGATGGTCGGCTCCGTCGAGATCCCGCAGGAGGCCTTCATCGCTGTCCTCAAGACGGAAAAAGAGAAGTGAGNTCCGGAGGCGGGGCGGGACTTTATCTCCACGTTCCATTCTGNTCGGCNGTTTGCCCCTATTGCGACTTCGCCGTCGTGCCGGCCGATGCATCGCGCAGCGCTCGCTATGTCCAGGCNCTCCTTGCCGANCTNGCNCTGCTCGGCGAAGAAGAGCTCTNCTTTGATACCATCTATTTCGGCGGCGGGACTCCCTCCGCGCTTTCCCGCGCGGACCTGGAGTCTATTCTTGCCGCATCCAGGCGGAGCCTCGCTGTCGAGGANGATGCGTGGNTGGCGCTGGAGGCGAACCCTGAGGACGTCGATGCCGCCGCCCTGGAGGGGTGGCGCGGCCTCGGCGTGAATATGCTCAGCCTCGGCGTGCAGTCCTTCCAGGCGGGGGAGCTTCGTTTTCTCGGCCGTCGTCACAGTCCCGCGGAGGGGGAGCGCGCGGTCCGCGAAGCTCTCNCCGCGGGTTTTGACATTGTCTCGGCGGACCTCATCTTCGGCCTCCCCGGGCAGGAGCCGGAGAGCCTGCGTGACAGTATCCGCAGGCTCGCCGAGCTCGATCCGCAGCATGTCTCCTGCTACCAGCTCACGGTTCACGANGGGACGCCNTTTCATCGCAGGCGNCAGCAGGGCCGGCTGCTCGAGCTTGGTGANTCCCGCCAGGGCGAGCTGTTTGAGCTCGTGCACTCCGAGCTGGCGGCTGCCGGCTACAGCGCCTACGAGGTGTCGAATTTCGCGAAGACGGAGGATNCGCGCTCACGACANAACCAGAAATACTGGGATCACTCNTCCTATCTCGGNGCCGGGCTTGCCGCCCACTCGTTCTCCGGCNGCAGGCGCTGGTGGAACGAGCCNGACCTCGAACGCTATTGTTCGAGGCTGGAGCGGGGCGAGNGGCCACTGGCCGGCAGCGAGGAGCTGGACTCTTCGGAGCTCGCGCTGGAGGCCGTCATGCTCGGCTTGCGCCGCAGCTGCGGGCTGGANCTCGAGCGTCTCAGGGCCGACTACGGCATCCATCTTCTCGAACGCAATGCCGCGNTCATCGAGGGATATGTCGAGGANGGCCTGGCNGTGGTGGATGGGTGCCTGCGGCTNACCCCGCGCGGCCTCGCCGTGGCCGATGCNGTGGTNCGCTCTCTTGACCTGGGTCTCGCCTGAGGCGGCTCAGCTGTTGTANCCGAAGAGCCAGGTCGCTCTGCCCGGGCCGATGTTGCGGACGCTGTGGGCGGCGCCGCGGGGGATGAAGAGCTCTTCTCCGGGTTGGGGCCGATGGGTCTTGCCGCNCACCTCGAATTCGAGCGTTCCCTCGATGACCACTACCAGCTCATCGGTGGAGTGGACGAAGTCATTCCATTCCTGGCCGGGGGGGTCCTCCCAGNGCTCGCAGCTGAATCCGCGGNCCGNCCAGTCTCTCCTGATGGCATCTGGATCTACGGGCCGTTCCTGCATGGGCTCTCTCCAGTNGGGGGTTGGGGTTGGGGAAAGTATGGCAATCAGAAGGTTGTGCNGACAGTATAGACNGNATGCTCGTGCTTCTGAAATCGACAGTTCACCACNGGNTGGCGAGGCNCCTGCGTNNCCTCGTCGTCTTCCTGCTCCTGGCGCTCGCGTNGCCTGTTGGCGGCGAAGACCCGGGTGACACCCCCGGTGNAAANAAGNCCGCCGGGGGCGGCACTGGNGCGAAGAAACTTCGAGCGAAGCGTTACGACGAGGTGGCCTATGCCACCNCCCACAACGCCATGAGCAACAGCGACGAGGGCTGGTTGTTNCCAAACCAGACGCACAGTCTCACCCGTCANCTGGCCGATGGCATCCGGGCCTTCATGCTGGATGTGCATGACAAGGNTGGGAAACCGTATCTCTGCCATAGCCGNTTCTTTCTTGGCAGCCGNCCTCTGAAGGNTGGGCTGGGCGANCTGACNGCCTACCTGGGGAAGAATCCCCGCGAGGTGCTCACNATCATCTTTGAGAGCTATGTGAGCTCGAAGGCGCTCGCGGGNGCCTTCAAGGAGAGCGGCCTNCTGCGTTACGCGCACAGCCAGCCGAAGGGAAAGCCCTGGCCTACNCTCGGCGAGATGGTCNCCTCGGGCNGGNGGCTGGTCGTCTTNACCGATCGTGCCGGGGGGGAGCTTCCCTGGCTGCACCGGGTCTGGGATTTCTGCTGGGAGACCCATTTCTCCGCGCGGAGTCGCAAAGACCTTGTCTGTCGGGAGAACCGGGGCTCCTCGAAAAACAGCCTCTTTATTCTCAACCATTTCCTGACTCGCCCGGTGGCGTCGGTAAGGCTTGCGGACGAGGTGAACCACAATCCCTTNCTCAAGAAACGCGTTGAGCAGTGCCGGAAGGCCTCAGGGAAGCTGCCGAATTTCATCACGGTTGATTTTTATGAGCGCGGCGATGTCATAGCAGTAGTAGATGAACTCAACGGTATTCGGTAAATTGGACGGGTCAGCGGGAGNCCGGATGCGCCCCCGCACTGGCAATNTCCATCAGCTCTGATTATTAGNACGGGTATCCCGGGCCTCCGGCGCTGCCGGCCTCCGGTGCCTTTTGAAGGACCAGAANATGCCAATTGCAACAGGAACCTCTTTTCGAGCAGCCTTGGCCTTTGTCGGGATGCTNCTCGCCGTCACCTCGCAGCTTTCTGCCGAGGCNGCCATCGAGTTCAACCGCGATGTCCGCCCCATNCTNNCCGACAAATGTTTCGCCTGTCATGGGCCGGACAAGGGGAAGCGAAAAGGAGATCTCCGCCTGGACATCGAGAAGGAGGCCTTCGCCGAGCGCGAGGGCCGCCGGNCGATNGTCGCGGGCAAGCTGGATGACAGCGAGCTCTACAAGCGGATCACCCATTCGAGCAAGCGCAAGAAGATGCCGCCGGAGAAGTTCGGCAAGACGCTTAGCCAGGGAGAGATCGACATCCTGCGCAAGTGGATTGAGCAGGGCGCGCGCTGGCAGGCGCATTGGTCGGCTATCAAGCCCGTCAAGAGCGACCCGCCTCCGGGAGAGGGCAACCCGGTCGACCGCTTTATCCGCTCCAGGCTGGAGCGTGAACAGAAGAAACCCGCTCCGCAGGCTGATCGCCGGACGATCATTCGCCGTATTACCTTCGACCTGACCGGCCTGCCGCCTTCTCCCGCAGATGTGGACGCCTTCGTCTCTGACAAGGCCTCTGATGGAGACGCCGCCGCGCGAGTGATCGAGAAGCTGCTCGCCTCCGAGCATTACGGAGAACGACTGGCCATGTACTGGCTTGATCTCGTGCGTTATGCCGACACCAACGGGATCCATGGAGACAACCACAGAGAGCACGCTCTCTACCGCGACTACGTCATCGATTCGTTCAATGAAAACAAGGCCTTCGACGAGTTTACCCGAGAGCAGCTGGCCGGTGATCTGCTGCCGGACGCCTCGGTCCAGGCGCGGATCGCCTCCGGCTACAATCGCCTGTTGATGACCACCCGCGAGGGTGGCGCCCAGGCCAAGGAGTATCTTGCCAAGTATGCCGCCGATCGCGTACGCAACGCCTCCGGCGTCTGGATGGCCTCGACGATGGGCTGCGCCGAGTGTCACGATCATAAGTTCGACCAGTTCACGATGAAGGATTTTTACTCCTTCGCGTCTTTCTTCGCCGATATCAAGGAGACGGCCGTCGGCGCCCAGGCTGCCACCGCCATGCCCTCTCGAGCCCAGCTGAGACAGATTGCCGAGGTCGACTCAAAGGCGCTGGAGGTCAGGAAGTCTCTCGATGTGCAGACATCCGAGCTCGCCGAGGCCCAGGCTCTCTGGGAGAAGAAGGCCCTGCCCCGCAAGGCCTCGACCGCCTGGTCCGCTCTTCGTCCTGTAGAGGCCAGCTCGGCCGGAGGGGCTGCCCTGAAGGTTCTCGATGATGGATCCATACTCGCCAGCGGCGCCAACCCGGACAAGGATGTCTACACCCTGAGTTTCGAGGCGGAGCTTCGGGGGGTGACCGGGCTCAGGCTCGAGGTTCTTCCCGATGCCTCGCTGCCGGCCAATGGTCCCGGCCGGGCCGGGAACGGCAACATCGTTCTCANCGAGTTCGAGGTCCACCAGGGCGACCGGAAGGTCTCCTGGGGTGTTGTCACTGCAAGTCATTCCCAGGACAAGTATGGCGTTGCGGGTGTCACGGATGGAAACCAGGGGACAGGCTGGGCTCTTCTTCCCAGNATCGGAGCGGAGAGCCACGCCGTCTTCGAGGCCAGCAATGTGCTTATCTCCAGGGANCGGAAGACCTCTTTCACCATCAAGCTCCATCAGAATTANGGCGGNCATCATACGCTCGGACGTTTCAGGTTCCTGGCGACCGACTCCTCGCCCCCGATCCGGGCGGAGGACTCCGGCGGCATNCCCGTTGATGTCGTCACCGCGNTGCAGGTCAAGTCNTCCCGAAGGACGCCGGAGCAGCAGGCTGCAATCTCCCGCTACTACAGGAGCATCTCGCCGGANCTTGCGGCGGCCCGCAGGGAGNTGGANTCGCTCGCNTCCCGCAAGAAGAAGCTCGANAAGGGCTCCACGAAGGTNCTGATCTCGACGGCTCAGAAGCCGCGCATGATGCGCGTTCTCCCCCGCGGCAATTGGCTCGATGATTCCGGCCAGGAGGTCAAGCCGGCGGTTCCGGGTTTCCTCAGCCAGATCGAGACNAAGGAGGCCCGCGCCACCCGCCTCGATCTNGCCAACTGGATGATCTCGCGAGACAACCCTTANACCGCCCGGGTATTTGTCAACCGNCTNTGGAAGCTGTTCTTCGGCCGGGGCATCGTGAANTCNCTCGACGATTTNGGCTCNCAGGGTTCCTGGCCTACCCATCCNGCCNTGCTTGACTGGCTGGCGATCGAGTTCATGGAGAAGGGNTGGGACATCAAGCACATGGTCCGGCTGATTGTCTCCAGCGNCACCTANCGCCAGTCTTCCCTGGAGANCNGGNAGGATCGTTCTCTTGATCCNTACAACGAGCTCTTCGCGCGCCAGGGGCGNTTTCGGCTCGACGCCGAGATGGTTCGGGACAACGCGCTNNCCNTCAGCGGNCTGCTGGTCAGGACTCTTGGAGGCAATAGCGTCAAGCCCTACCAGCCCGGCGGGTACTGGTCGCACCTGAACTTCCCCAAGCGTTCCTACAAGAATTCATCAGGAGAGTCTCTCTATCGCCGGGGCCTCTATACCTACTGGTGCCGCACCTTTCTCCATCCGAGCCTGCTGGCCTTCGACGCGCCGACCCGGGAGGAGTGTACGGCCGAGCGGGTGCGATCCAACACTCCGCAGCAGGCCCTGGTTCTTCTGAACGATCCTGTCTATGTCGAGGCGGCCCGNGTCTTTGCCCAGAGGCTGCTGGGCGAGAGTGGAACAGATGTTGACAAGGGTATACAGTGGGCCTTCCGGGAGGCGCTTGCGAGGTCTCCCAGCCCGGCTGAGGCGAAGCTGCTGAAGGCTCTGCACCAGCGTCATCTTGGCGAATATTCAGGCGACCCGGAGTCGGCAAAGGGCCTGGCGACGGTGGGCGCGAAGCCGGTAGCGGGAGATCTTCCGCAGGCGGAGCTGGCGGCCTGGATTTCAATTACGCGGGTGATCCTGAATCTGCACGAGATTATTACGAGGTATTGAAAACATGAATCTACCGATCGAAAACCTTTTGCGTGACGAGCTCGCTCTGCAGCAGACCCGCCGGTCCTTTCTCCGACGCGGCGGCGCTGGAATGGGGGCCGTGGCCCTCGGCGCGCTCCTGAACCCGGGAGCCTTCGCGGCGGACGATAAGAAAGCTTCCACTCCCGGAAAGGTCGAGGTTGAAGACTGGCAAGGNGTCGTGGCGCCTCTGCACTTCAAGCGCCGGGCCAAGCGGGTGATTCATCTCTATATGGCCGGAGGCCCTTCTCACCTCGAGACGTTTGATCACAAGCCGGAGCTCGGCAAGATGCACGGCAAGCCGATGCCGGAGTCCTTCACCAAGGGCCAGCCGATCGCCCAGCTGCAGGGCAAGAAGCTGAACTGTCTCGGNCCCCAGCATCCGTTCAAGAAGTTCGGGAAGAGCGGCCAGTCAATCGCTGAGATCTTTCCGCATATCGGCTCGGTAGCCGATGACATCTGCATCGTCCGTTCCCTGCGCACCAAGGCGATCAATCATGACCCTGCCCATACCTTCATGAACACGGGGACCACCATCTCGGGGCGGCCTTCGATGGGCGCCTGGACGCTCTACGGTCTCGGCAGCGAGACGGACAACCTGCCCGGTTTCGTCGTGCTCTCCTCCGTAGGCAGGGCGGGCCAGGCTCAGCCGATCGCGGCGCGCCAGTGGCACAGCGGCTTCCTGCCAAGCCGTTTCCAGGGCGTCGAGTTCCGCTCCGCCGGCGACCCGGTGCTCTATGTCGGAAACCCCAAGGGAGTCACGGCCGGACGGCAGCGAGACATCGTCAGCGCGGTCCAGCAGCTCAACAAGCTCCACAACAACGTTGTTGACGANCCGGAGATCAAGACCCGCATCTCGCAGTATGAGATGGCCTTCCGGATGCAGACCTCGGTTCCCGGCCTGGTCGACATCTCGGACGAGAAGCCCGAAACCCTGGAGCTCTACGGTACCAAGGGCGCAGATGGAAGCTACGCGGCGAATTGCCTGCTTGCCAGGCGGCTGGCCGAGCGAGGTGTCCGCTTTATCCAGGTCTACCATCGGGCCTGGGATCATCACGGCGGCATCAAGAACAACGTGAANACCACCGCCGGGGAGGTCGACAAGGCTACGGCCGCCCTGATCAAGGATCTCAAGGACCGCGGTCTCCTTGATGATACGCTGNTCGTCTTCGGCGGCGAGTTCGGCAGNACNCCNATGGCCCAGGGCAATGGNCGCGACCATCACATCAAGGGCTACTCGATGTTCCTCGCNGGNGGNGGCATCAAGGGAGGNANCTCCTACGGAAACACCGACGANCTGGGCTACAACGCCCAGGACAACATCTTNGAGNTCCATGACTTCCATGCNACCCTGCTCTACCTGCTCGGGGTNGATCATAAGAAGTTGACGGTCAAGTTCCAGGGNCGCGANTTNCGCCTGACNGATGTTCACGGNAATGTCGTGAAAGANCTGNTGGCCTGATCGGGNCTGCCGACAGNAGGCNNCGCGTAGAAGGCAGCCGCTCTCCTGTCGATGTTCAACTCCGCGGCCAGCTGGCGCGCCTTGGCCCAGTCAATCTCTGCGCAGACCCGGCTCCTGGCTGATGGATGGTGATCAGAGGCTCAGGAGGAACTCGATGAGTTTCGACTGTTCGTCGAAGCTCAGGGAGGTGAAGGCATCCTTGGCGGGCGAAGCCTCGCCGAAGTGGAGGAGGATTGCATCCCGGAGGGTCTCGGCCGAGCCATCGTGAAGGTAGGGGGCGGTCTGCCTGATTCCCCACAGGGGCGCCGTGCGGAACTCGCCCGGCTCGGCATCCGCCTCAGGCACGTTGAGCCGGTCGGGGTTGGCGACATCGTGCAGCAGGAAATCCGAGAAGGCGGCTACCGGACCCTCGTCGCCGTTCAGCGCGCTGACATGACAGCTGGCGCAGCCGGCATCGTTGAAGTTGTCTTCTCCCTTGTTGATTCTCTCTCGAAGGCTCGGATTGTCCGGGAAAGATCTCGCCGGAGGAGCCAGGTGGGTGCTGAAGAAGACGAGATCTACGAAGTCCTGGTCAGCAAGCTCAGGGTCGCTGACCGAATCGGTGTCGAGCTCTACAGCGAAATCCGCCAGGAGGCCGTTTACTGTGACGCCCATCTCGTTGATGAACGCGTCGGCGCAGAAATCGGCAAAGCTGGGAATGCTCGCCTTGTGACCGAATCGTCCGATCCGGCCATTGATCATGAGGGCCCGGCCGGAGATCCCGTCGCCGTCGGCGTCTTCCGGGTCGGCGTTGGCCAGCAGGGCCGCCTCCGGCAGCCGGTCAACCAGGCCGAGGCCGAGCAGTGAAGGAGTCTGGCGAGTCTCTATGATGTTGGCTTCCGGGTTGAGCTCATCACGGGCGGCACCATGGACCGCCAGCCTGGATACGGCCGGTCCGGAATCGAGCTGTACGATATCGCCATTCTCTTCCCGCTTCGCGAAGCGCACGACGTCGACATCGAGGCCTCCCGCGCCGCCCATGACCGGGGCCAGGTGGCAGCCGCGGCAGGAGTCGCCGTTGAAGAGAGGGCCAAGGCCTTCGTTTGCGGAGAAGAAATGGTTGAAGACGAGCTTGCCGCGCTTCCAGGAGATGGTCTCGAGGCGGTCGAGCTCCCTGTCGGGCCCTCCCAGCGAGCCGACCCCGGGAATGCCCGGAAGGGGGGGCTCCCTGCAGCCCAGGTCCCGGGTGGGGTCTGCGCCCGGATCGGGGAAGGGCGCCGGCGGCGCGTTCGTCCCGCCGAGGAAAAGGAAATTCAATGTCCGGATGACATCGGTAATGTTGACCTCTCCGTCATCATTGGTGTCGTTGGCGGCCAGGCATTCCGGCTGCTCATCTCCAATGAAGAGAAACGACAGGGTGAAGACAGCATCGCTGACATTCAGCACGCCATCATCGTTGGAGTCGCCGCGGATAAAGTCATTTACCGGATTGTCCCCGAACTCGACCCGGCCGCGCGCGGAGGGAGAGTTCAGGTGATAGGCAAGCAGGAGGATCCCCAGGAGCAGGAAGGCGTTCGCGGTTTTGTAGAGGGTCTTCATGCGGAAATTCCTTAGAGCGACTCCAGGAAGCGGTGGAGCATCAGGGTGTCCCGCTGGTTCAGCTCGGCGTAGGCATTCCGGGCTCTCTCGGCCTCGCCTCCATGGAGAAGGATAGCGTCTCGCACTGTCGCCGCCCGGCCATCGTGGAGGAAGGGAGAGTGCTCGCAGAGCCCCCAGAGGGGCTGGGTTCGGAACTCGTTTCCAAGCGCCTGTTTCATGATGATTCCATCGGCAAGCTCGGGGCCCATATCATGCAGCAGGAGGTCGGTGTAGGGGTGGATCTTGCCGATGCGAGTGTTGAGGCTTGCGGTGTGGCAGCTGGTGCAGCCAAGCTGCAGGAAGACGCTCTCTCCCTGGCGGACGCTCGAGGTGATTCGGCCGCGTCTCGGGGCCGCCAGGTTTTCCTGGAAGAAGACGAGCGCGATCAGCTCCCCCCGGCTGAGCTCCGGATCCTGGACTCCATCGTAGTCGGTGAGCTCATCCATGGGGGCGGCCACCTGGGCATAGGCGGTCTTGATCTCGAACAGCTCGTCAAGGAACGGCTTCTCGTCCTGTGCGGGACCCATGGCGAACTCGATCGAGTTGCTGGTGATTCCCATCTGGTTGTTCAGCGCGCCCCTGTTGAAGGCCTCGATACTGGCGGTCTGGCATTTATAACCAAACCGGCCAATCTGGTTGTTTTCGTCTTCGATCCGGTTGATGCGCCCGGAGATTCCATCACCATTGGCGTCCTGGGGGTCGGCCCGCGAGAGAATCTCTTCATCGGACACCAGCCGAAAGAGGCCCAATCCGAACATGGGAGGCGCGTTTCGGATAGCGACGACATCAGCCTGGCTCAGGCTGGGGTGTTCGACGCCGCTGGCCACCGGATTTTCATTATCGCCCCTGGGGCCGTAGTGCGGAATGACCATGCTGGGCAGGCAGCATTCCGTCCTCTGGCTGGGGGCGTTGAACTCGGTGCAATCGGGATAGATTTTTTCCAGTATTCCTTCCTGGTTGAGGCGTCCGGCCAGGAAGAAGTCGCGATAGTGCTGCGAGGAGCCTCCCTCGACGGGATCTTCATGGCAGGAGGCGCAGGAGGTAGCGTTGAAGTGCGGGCCAAGGCCTTCGCGCCGGGTAAAGGATTTTTTGAAGATGGATCGCCCGAATTCGAAGGTCGCAAGCTGCCCCGTATTGAGCCCCGGGATGGCTGCTCCGAAGTTGCCGGAGACATTCGCTTCTTCGCCAGCCGATGAGAAAGACTCGAGTATGGCGAGCAGCACCAGGGTGCCGAATACAGATGAGAGAATCAGAAAAGTACGCATGGAATCCCAATCAATTTTTTTGCCTGAATCGCGTCTGGCTCCAGAGGAACCGGGCTGCCCAGCCCAGCCGCAATCGGCTTGCCGGATATGGTCAACTTACACAGGTTGCAATCAAATCCCAAACATCCTAATGATAAACCCTCAGGCGCTCCGGCGACGGGATAAAATCAGAGTAGAAGGCGTGAATCAGTCGTATACTGTTTAACTTAAAGGACTTGTCAGACTGTCGAGTAATCTGAAAGGTGCTGTTCCGCCGACTGTCCGAAAGGCTGTAGTACCTATAATATCTACCTGGGAAAATTCTCCGAGCCGGCGCCCTTGGCCAGAGTAAATGCCCCATGAGCGTCCTGGCTGGTCAGGCGTTAGAAATAATCCCGCCCACAGGTTTCATTGTAATGAGCCGTCTTCCCCTCTTCATCGCGTTGGTCCTGTTCAATTTTTCGTCGAGCTCCGCCCAGGAGTCCGCAGAGGGGGGCAAGGCTCCCGAGAAGGTGCCCGAGGGTCATTCGAATCACGGGGAGGCTTTCAACGAGGGGCCGCGGCAGAGCGCCTACCTGATGCGGGGCACGGGCAATGTAGTCTTTCCCGCCGCCACCGAGAATGAAAAGGCCCAGGCTTTTATCAATCAGGGCGTCGGTCAGCTTCACGGCTTCTGGTATTTTGAGGCCGAGCGGAGCTTCAGGCAGGCGGCGGCACTGGATCCGAAGCTGGCCATCAGCTATTGGGGCATGGCCATGGCGAATCCGAATAACGAAAAGCGCGCGCGTGATTTCATCGCGGAGGCCGTCAAGCTTAAGGAAGGGGCGAGTGAGCGTGGGCGCCTGTATATCGATGCCCTGAAAAAGTTCATGGATGCGGGCGCGAAGGAAGGCAAGAAAGGCGACCGCGAGAAAAAGCGCCGCCAGGACTATCTCAAGGCGATGGATCGCATCATCCAGAAGTACCCGGAGGATCTCGAGGCGCGGGCTTTTCTCGTTTGTCATACATGGCAGAGCTCCTGGCGCGGGGTGCCGATTACCAGTCACGTGGCCATGGACAGCCTCATCGAGCAGATCCTGCAGAAGTCTCCGATGCATCCGGTGCATCACTACAGGATTCATCTCTGGGATAATGAAAAGCCGGAGCGCGCTCTTCCCGCAGCGGCTCGCAGCGGCCAGGCCTCGCCCTCGATCGCCCATATGTGGCATATGGGCGGGCATATTTTCTCCAAGCTCAAGCGCTACAACGATGCCGCCTGGCAGCAGGAGGCGTCGGCCAGGGTTGACCACGCGCAGATGATCAAAGACCTGGTGCTTCCTGACCAGATCCATAATTTTGCGCACAACAACGAGTGGCTCATTCGCAACCTGATGAATGTCGGTCGGGTCAGCGAGGCATCCAGCCTGGCCAGGAACATGATCGAGCTCCCGAGGCATCCGAAATACAACACGCTCTCCAAGGGAGGTTCGAGCGCCAAGTACGGCCGCCGCCGNCTCTTNGAAGTTCTCTACCGGTATGAGCTCTGGGGCCAGCTGGTAGAGCTNTCGAGAACGCNCTACCTNCCGCCCACCGAACTNNAGGNAGAGCAGGTNAAAAGATTGAGGNACCTGGGCGTGGCCTATGTTCGNCGGCANGACACGGAGAATGGGATTTCNGTNCTCATTGACCTTCGCGATCGNCTTGATGNNATCGAGAGNCAGAGTGGGCGGGCGNNTCAGCGGGCGAAGGANNCGGAGCGGAANAAGATCGAGGGGGAGCGATCCGNNAAGAANGAGGGGNAGGGTAAGGAAGGCAAGGAAGGGAAGGAGAGCGCNGAGCTGANCGATGCCGAGAAAAANCGTATCCAGGAGGCAGGNAAAAAGGCGGNGAACCCTTACCGGTCGCGTCTCGGCTCTCTGAAGAAGGCGNTTGCCGAGATCGAGGGGCATCTNGCCGTCCGCGAGGGTGANCTGGCGGCGGCCTTCGGGAAATTCCGTGAGGCCGGCGGCGTGAACGAGNTCTATCTTGCAGGTNTCGAGCTTGAGCTTGCNTTGGAGGANAAGGCCGGCACNAAGGAAGAGAACAAGGGNAAGCNTCGNAGCCGGGAGAAGATTCTCGAGTGGGCCCGGGGNCANGTCNANGGCCGCAAGGGANAGGTGCTGGCCCTGGCCGGCTACATCGAGCTCCTGTGGCTGGCTGGAGAAAGGGAAAAGGCCGCGGTCGAGTTTGATGTTCTCCNGGGGCTCTCAGGNAAGCTNGANCTNCAGACCCCGGTATTTCAGCGGCTCGCTCCGATTGCCCGTGAGCTGGGACATAAGGGNGACTGGCGGCGAAAATANGAGNAGCCGTCCGATGTAGGNGTTCGNCCTGACCTGGACNCCCTCGGTCCGTTNCGCTGGCAGGCGCCGAAGGCCGCGCCCTGGAAGCTGAAGAATCACAAGGGCGCNGAGNTGAGCCTGGCCGGGTANAAGGGCCGNCCGGTNTGCATCATCTTCTACCTGGGCTACGNCTGTATCCATTGCGCTGAACAATTGNNNGCCTTTGCNCCCCGGATCAAAGATTTCAAGGCGGTGGGGCTGGACGTTGTCGCGATCAGCAGCAACAACCAGGAAGATCTCAAGAAGTCCCTGGCNGCCTANGATAAGGGNGAGTNTCCNTTNCCGCTGGTNGCCAATNCTGAGCTNGATGTNTTCAAGGCCTACAGGGCCTACGATGACTTTGAGGANCTGGCATTGCATGGNACCTACCTGGTCGATGAAAANGGCTCTATNCTCTGGCANGACATCAGCTATGAGCCCTTCATGGAGCCNGAGTTCGTTATCTCNGAATGGNTGAGGCTCTCGGGCAGGAGNCGCCCNCCNTCCCTGGACCGNCGTAAGAAGCTCTGACGCCGTNCTTTAGGGATGNNATNAAGACATCTTGTTAATCNGNTATTCAGGCGTGTAGAGTAGTGTNTGCCTGTNNTGTCCAATGAATGGGCAGTAATGCGGTTACCGGGGGGTTTATTCATGCGAGATCAATTCAATATTTTCATCATCGTATTGTTGCTGGGGTTGTTCTCGGTTNCCTNNCCAGNCGATGCGCAGGTCATCATCAACGAATTCCTNNCNGATAACGCCCTGACGAATTTCGATGATGATGGTGATAACGAGGACTGGGTCGAGCTCTACAACCAGGGNGATGAGGNTGTTGATCTGCAGGGGTATTTNCTCAGCGACAANCCTGACGANCCCCGCCGCTGGGAATTTCCGTCTGTNNTTCTNCCNGCTCGCAGCTACCTGCTGGTCTGGNTGTCCGGTAAGGANCGGCACGTGCCGCCGCCGGAGGCGATCGAAGATAACGGCGCCACCATGGCCTTTGAGCCGGTCTTTATACGGCGCGGCTCGCAATGGGATTACCGGGTGGCTGACCCTGCGGATGGATCCCCTCCCCAGGGCTGGAATCTTCCCGGCCAGCCTTTTCCCGGCAGCAGCCGCGGCACCGCGGGTTTTGGCTACGGAGATGGCGATGATTCGACTGATGTTCCCGAGAACAGCAACGCGGTTTTCACGCGCCGGGAGTTCGAGGTTCCGAACCCGGAGGCGATCACCAACCTTGTATTGAAGGTCGATTACGATGACGGGTTCATCGCCTTTATCAATGGCGTTCGTCTTGCCGAGAGTAACGCTCCGGCCGGAGAGGTTGACTTCAGCATCGAGGGAACCTCCAAGCACGAGGCCGGAACAGCCGAGACCTTTGATCTCAGCGCGGGAATCGAGACCCTGGTTGAGGGGACCAACATTCTCTCTGTCGTGGGGTTGAACACTCTCGACCCCGGGAGCTCCGATATGTCGCTGCACGCGGAGCTGGGAATTGTCCCCAATGTCCTTCACGCCAATT
>PAOC01000002.1 GCA_002708465.1 Planctomycetota bacterium | reverse complement strand
TCATCGCAATACCAGCGCTCACGCCCGAGGTAGAGATGGTTGAGCTGGAAGATCGCGTCGCTGACACTGACGGCGCCATCGGAATTGCAATCTCCCCTGCGAAAAAGCGCGGGCTGCAGCGAACAGACTGGAACGATGCGGTCAGAATAATAGCCCTCGGCATCCAGGAAATAGACCGCGAATTCAGGCACCTCCGGGCCAACCCCCTCGGCCACAATCGAGGCGGCGCCTCTCTCGATTTGAAGACTCTCGCCATCGGCAAGCTCCAGGATCCCGGAGACCCAGTTGTCCTCCCCCTCACTCCAGGTCACCTCGATGGTTCCCCCGCCGCGAGGAAAATAGCTGCAGGAGATGTCCGCAACCGGCTCGCTGACAGGAGTCGAGGAGCGTACCGTGAAAAACACTGTCACCAGCTCCGATACGAGATCACCGGACTGGCCGCGCAGGCCAAACACATGATCGCCAACTGAGATATCCTCAGCCTGGTATTCGTTCAGCTCTCCATCCAGCTCCGCCACCTTCGTGTCATCGATAAAGAGCTCGAGAAGGGTGTAGCGAGTGCCATTGGTCCAATCGAGGAGCAGCAGCCCGGAGCTCTCTCCATAAGTCTTCTGCGTAATTCTCATCTCCGAGATGGCAGAGAGAACCTCGCCTCCGACCTCCTGGGCTCCAAGGGGAACCGAGAGGAAGGCAATAAGAACCAGCCAGCCTGCAAAGACCCGCGCGGGCGTAAAACGCCGCCGATCGGCGGACTCAAGCTTCTTCACGGAATAGATCCTGCTCATCTTCTTCCCCCCCAGAACACGGTCATTTCATCTCCGGAACGATTAGCGACAACGAAATCTTTTTCCCCATCTCCATTGAGATCCACATGCATCATGGCCGCCGGAAGAAAGCTCTCGGCGCCCGTCTGCACTTCGGAGCCCGGAAGCAACTGGGAACTGGAGAAGCCCGCGCCGATTCTCGCCGAGAAGACCTCGATAGCCCCCGGAGGCAGAGCATTGGCAAGAACCAGGTCCACCCGGCCATTGCCCGCAAAATCGGTGGTCAGCAGACCAGTCGGTGAATATTCCTCGCTGCCGGGACCAACCTCGTGAAGCAAGAAGTCCTTCTCCTGCTGTTCGAAGATGAACACCCCGGACAGGGAGGCCACGGCGATATCCGCCCGCTCATCCCCAAGAAGTTGCCCGGAGACGACCGCCACCGGCGCGCTTCCCTCGGGCAGAGGCAGGTTGTAGAGGAAGAAAGCCGCGCGATCGGGGCGCTGAATCAGCACCACGACATTGTCCGACTCGTTGCCCGTGGCCACCAGGTCGATCATCCCATCCTGGTTAAGATCCTCAGCTAAGAGCTGGAGGGGATCTTCAAGCAGGCCGCCGGTATCGATCAGCTCGGCAGGAGCGAAAACTCCCTGCCCCGCCTGGCGGAACCAGAGGAGATCATCAGAAAAGCCACCAGCCGTAACCAGGTCCAGCCGGCCATCTCCATCGAGATCGCCCGCCGCAACCGTGCGAGGCCCATCCAGCCCGCCATCAAGCGAGAGAATGTTGGTCCGCCTGTCAAAGCGGCCCCTGCTGTCCTGCAGTAAAACAAGAAGATTGTCCGATTGGGTATTGGCCGTCACCAGGTCGGCGAGTCCGTCTCCATCAAGGTCGGCGCTGATGACCTGGGAAGCTCCGCGGGTGGTCGATGCATCCCCGAAGAGGTTGAGAGTCTGCCTGGCATAGGACGAGTTCGAGCGCCGTGAAAGCAGGGTCAGGCCATTGGAGAAAGGGCTGGTCACAGCCAGGTCAAGGTCGCCATCGGCATCCAGGTCAGCCACGGCGAAAGAGGACGGCCTCGCTCCATTCTGCAGAGAGACCAGCGTCTGCGCCGGGCTCTCCAGTACATTCAGCGCATCCTGCTGGTAGATGGCAACATCCCGGGAGCCCTCATCTACCGAGGCCACATCGTGGCGACCATCTCCATCAAAATCGCCGACCGCCACATGCTGGGGACGCGCGACCTGGTCCGTTCGCCTGAGGATTTCGCAGCCGGAGAGCCCGGCCGCATCCGCCAGGCAGACCAGCACCCGCCCACCATTTCCTCCGGGAAGACCGGAATCAGCGATGAGAAGATCATCCGATCCATTCAGGGTCAGGTCGGCAATCAGCATCGAAACCGGTCTCTCGAGACTCTCGGGCGCGAACCGGCCAAGCTCGAAAGAGCCGCCGGCAAGCTGCCAGGCGACGATGAGGTTGTCCTGTTCCCGGTCAATGGCCAGGATATCCAGGCGGCCATCGTGATCAAGATCGAGAACGCCGACCGACCGGATCCGCGAACCCGCCGCCGGGATCGGCTCCCGGGCCTGGAAACCCGCCGCTCCACGGTTCTCGAAAACCACCAGCCCGGAAAGGAAGGAAGCGACAATGTCCGCATCGCCATCTCCATCAACATCCCCGGCGGCCAGGTCGGTAAGGCCCGTCTCCCCCACCGCCGCCGCGGGCGCGTTCGCCGGACCGGAAAAGGTGCAGTAGGAATAGTCTCCTTCCCGTCCATCGCAACCAGCCAACCCGTTCTCTCCACGGTAGAAAACCGTCAGGGCGGTATCCATGGTCACGCCCTCCGCGACAGCGATATCCTGATCGCCATCGCCGTCAAAATCAGCCAGCGCCAGCGCGGTGGGGTCGAGAAAGATACCGGCGGCCTTCAGGGAGGCCCGGTTGCGTATATAATCCGCATCCTCTCCCTGGAAATAGATCATCAGCGAGCCCGCCTTCTCTATGGCGGGAACCTCCTCATCGGGGAAGGCCGGGGTGTGGAAATGGCTCGTCACGATGACGGCATCAAGGCCCCCATCGCCATCGAGATCTCCAAGCTCGAGATCCGCGGGCTCACCGATGCGGTCGTCGAGCAATCGGAGCTGATCAAAGGTGCCCGAGTTTCTCTGAAACGAGAGCACCAGCGAGCGGGCGCCCCTGGAGATGGCGGCGAGATCCAGCATTCCATCCTGGTCAAGATCGCCGGCCGCGACCGAGACAGGGTCGTCAACCTCCGCCAGGGGCGCCAGCCATACCGGCTCGGGGGTGAAGCCTATACTTGCCGGGATGGTGAACTCCAGTATGTCGGGGGTACCTCGGCTGCCGGGAAGCAGATTTTCATCGAAGCCATCCGGGTCTCCCGCGCACCCCGCCGACTTGGCTCCCAGGCCGCGAACCCTGTCGAACGGCGTGATGCGGAGCTTGACGTTTCCACCGCCCGGGACATCGACATCGCTTGCCCAGATCACCCGGTACTCCACNCCGGCGCTCGANGCNCCAAGATTGAGNGCCGCGGCGAGATCCACCTGNAGNGTATCGCCGGGTTCCGCAGGCGGNTCGAANGGNGCCGCAAGGGTCAGNANCCCCGNGGCTGCGGCATAGGAGCAGACGAGNCTGTCCTGGACCGGCTGNCCCTCCCGCTTGACGAGCTCGANGGGNCGTCNCGACATTTCTCCNAGCGCCCGCAGCTCGCCTTTTCGGCGAATCCACGTCGCGAGCAGCTCCTGGCTGGAGAGCCCGGCTGCCGCGGGAAGCTCCACCGGGCCGCTCACCATATCCTTTGACAGAGTGGCGATCCGAAGGCGCGAACGTTCAGCCGCCAGGTCAGCTGAATACAGCAGCTCCCGCCGCGCGACCGGGTCCGCCCCCAACTCCTGGGGCAGGTCCGGAAAATCACCATCCTGGTGAGCCCATTGGAGAAGCACGTCAATATTGTCTCCCTCGGGATCCTGGGCCATGAAATCAATTCCAACATCACCATTCGCGAAGCCATCGGGGCCTATCCCGGGAGCCCCGAGGATCTGCACCGCGGGAGCCTCGTTGAGCTCGAGGACAATCAGCGCGGTAACGGTCTCGCCCACCGCCTCGGTAAACTCGCCGACCAGGTCGCGCGGCGTCATGCGCACCAACACAGCACGGTCGATATTNCCCANNTCCTCGGCCGCGNGCCAGTCGAANCGATGAANANCTCCCCCGGGTGAAGACGCCAGGGAACTCTGCGNCTGGACCGTACGCATCTCCCTGAAATCGGCGGCGGNCGGGTTCTCCGTAACGGTCGANACCTCCATAGCCAGGTCCACGAGGNCGGAGGNGAGATCCGAGATCACAACGCTCAATCCNAGCNGCCCCGNGNTCGATCCCTCCGAAGAGATACTGTCGATCGCCGGAGCATCGTTGCCNACCTCAACCTNGACATCGACCNGGGCATNGGCCTCGAACCTGAGGGTGACCTGGNGAAGNCTGGAGTCGCCNAGNTCNGCGAANGCGTTCCAGCCGATACGATGAAGCTTGCCGCCGCGCGTGGTCTCCAGGCCCCTGAGAGGTCCGGGATAGTTGTCCTCGGAATCGGCGTATTCCTCGCCCTCGGCAAGCTCGAAGCGAGCCGGCGAGGGATCGACGAAGGTCAGCGGCTGGAAGACGACACCATCTTCCGACCAGGCAATATTCACGTTGGCCAGGCCGCCCGAATCGCTCTTAACCTTGAAGCGAATGACTGCCTGGCGGGGATCCCTGCGATGGCTCTCATCTTCGAAGCCATCGAATTCGACCCTGACACCGGTAGCTGCTCCGCGATTCGCAACGTCATCGTCCCCCTCGAAAAGATAGGAGAGCAGGGCCGTTCCGGAGTTGCAGCCGCTGAAGAAGACCTGGGCCAGCAGCAGGGCCACAAGGGCGGTTGATCGTCTCAATTCTTTCTTATACCGAAGATTCATTTCTATTTAATCCGCAAAAATCACCACTGTTCGCGAGATCCTGACGCCGTCGGTTCCCAGGGCGCGAACCTTGACCAGGTTTCTACCCGGCACTACCGGCAACCCATCCGCCAGTTCGATCCGGGCTCTGCCTTTAACCTCGAGCTCCTGGTTCACCCGTACCAGTTCATCCCCCTTGAGAACCCAGCGATAACGTTCAACCCCCTCGGCGAGACGATGCAGGTCAAGAACACGGAGGCCAGGGTCAAGCCGACCCTCGGCGCTTANCAGCTCAAAGGCGAAGGCCGAAGGGTCGGACCTGTCTGGAAAAATAATCCTCAGGGGCCTCTCCTTCTCATCCTGCTCCAGGTGGCCGCGCAGCTCTCCCTTGAGCTCTTCCAGGAAACCAGCGACAGCCTCTTCATTCAATACATTGATCACCGCGGCCGATTCACCAGGAATGTACATGGGCGGCATCACGATGCTCTGCAGATAGTTGTNCATCGCGCCATCGCCGGGACTCCGGTCAACNAGGCTCAGGAAGCGGGAGCCCCCACTTGNGCGGAGCTTATAGGCCGGGGTCGGAACCGGGCTCTCAACAGAGAGCTTCAGCCAGGCTCTGACCTTCCGGTCATTCAGATCGATGACCTCGAATTCCATCCCGCCGGTAAGACGATATTCGNGCGTCGCTACAAACCAGGATGGCAGACCCCCAAAAAGCCAGGTGGNAACCTCCAGNGCTCCTGCGCCTGAGGAGACCTNGGGCTCNGGGAGAACTTCTTCCGTCTCCAGGCTGACACCAACCAGGAAATCCAGGTTGCGTCCCTCTCGCAAGGCCGCCGATGTGGTTGTCGAACTGAGCGCCAGNGCCCTGCCGACCAAGGCATCATCAGATGCCAGCGCGGCGCAGACCCGCCCAAGAGCAGCCTCGGCGTCGGCGGGCTCCCTGGCAGCGGAAGCTTTCAGGAAAACTCCAACACTGTAGGGGAACACCTCGGAACTTCCGGAAGAATTCCGCATAGCTCCACCGGAGCAGCCGGTTAGGACCAGCAAGGCCATGACAAAAAAAGAAACTGTCTTTCGTGATCTATAGTGAAAACGTCGGATTCTATTCATAGGACATTCAACTCAGACAAGACGAAAGAAAAGCGCGGCCCACGGCAAAACGCGATCAACACCCAACCACAACAACCCCGCATGAGACTCTACTGAGAGTGTCTTCCTACTAATGACACCAAGGTCCGATTATAGCACTCGTTAGGTCATTTCCTAAGCGAACCGATCCTTTTCAACTTGAACACCCCGTGGCGCGGCAGGCGCCTCGTAAGAGCCTTCTTCTTGCCGTATCCTGGTTGTGAAAAAACACCTGTAAAAAGCCGGGCGCCCCTCCCTCAGACCAAACATCTGGCGAGCAATCACCTCATTTAGANGGTAAAAATCCTCTGGAGCCGGACTGTGGGCGTTCCTTTTCACTAACAGGGAAGTTATATTTCATCAGGCGGCCAGGCTTCGAAAGAGCNGGCCGGGCACTAAGAAAGGAAGACCTTGAAGATAGCAATCGGCGGCGACCATGCCGGATTCGAGCTTAAAAAGTTCATCTCCGGTCACCTCAGCGAATCCGGCCACGAAATTCTCGACGTAGGAGCCCTCGAATACGATGGCGAAGACGATTATCCCGATTTCGCCAGGCTCCTGGCGGANGCNGTGATGGAAGGCAAGGCGGATAAAGGNATCCTGATCTGCGGAAGCGGCGTCGGGGTGTGTATCGCCGTNAACAAGCATCCAGGTCTGCGGGCAGGGATCTGCCACGACACCTATTCCGCGGCNCAGGGNGTCGAGCATGACAATATGAATGTCCTTTGCATTGGGGAGCGGGTCGTTGGNCCGGCGCTGGCCCGNGAGGTCGTCGAGGCCTTCCTGGGCGCAGACTTCGCGGCAGAGGGCCGGCACCAGCGGCGCTACGAAAAGGTACTCGGAATTGAAAAGCGCTACCTGGGCCCCTCGGCGGACTGACCGCAGGACGACGAATGAATGACCCCGTAGAGAAGTCCGGCTTTCTCGGCTATCTCCTGGAAGCGGACTACCGCTTCCTGCAGGAACGGGATCTCGGCCTCGACCTCTACAACAGCGGGTCTTGCGGACTGATCGTCTTCGTGCTCACGGTGGCGGCGGCCACGATCTTCTTCCTGTCGATGTTCCATCTCATCCCGCAGCGCAAACACGTCACCCTCCTGCTGCTGGGAACCAGCGGCCTGGCCTTCGCATTCGGTCTGCTCGGCACCTGGCTGAACCACCTCCGGCTGGAGGAGGTCGGCAGGGAACTCTTCAGTGAAGCCGGCGGAACGCGGCCGGTTACCGCCGGACAGCGGGCCGCCATCCTCGTTCTGCCCCTCGCCGTGGGCGGCATCTCTCTTTTCGCGAGCCTGGCGGGATACCTCTACCTGCTGGTCTTCTGGACCTCGGACCTCTTTCGCTCGAACGAGCAACCGAAGAAGAAGAGCCGGGCGCGGGACGTCAGGAAGTCGGCTGGAAAATAATGTCGATGTTCTCTTCCGCGGCGGCGGCCTGCAGCTCGGCCTGGAGCTCGTTAACCGCCTGATCGACAGGGACCTGGACCTCCATCTCCAGGGAGAAGATAGGCGCGCCGGTGATGGGCGCCTGGTTGAGCGAGGTGTCAAGGCTCGCCACGTTCACCCCCCGGTCCCGGAGAATGCCGGTGATCCGATGGACGATGCCGGGATGGTCAAGCGCCACTGCCTGCAGGCTGTAGCAGATAACAGCAGATGAGGGGCCGGGCGAAGCTACAGGCTTGATCTGCAATTCCAGGTCAAGCTCCGAAGCGACCGCGGCCAGCCCGCCCCTGATGGACTCGAGCTGCTCAGCTCCGCCAACCACCAGGACGAAGAGGGCAAACTCTCCACCGAGGATCGCCATCCTGGAATCCTCCAGGTTCGCTCCGGCATCGAAAATCACACCGGACACGGAATCGACGATACCGGGCTGATCCCTGCCCGACGCTGACACCAGGACTGTCTCCCGCTGTTTCTGCTCCACTCTGCTATATCTCCAGGTTAAGACCAATATTGATCCGACCGAGCATAGCAGCAGGAGAGAGTCCGCTTCAACCCTCCACCCCGGGCAACTGCCGGTAATCATGAAACTCCCGACACCTCCGCCTCGGCGGGGCCGATAAGTAGAAAGAGAATTCCCTGGCGGCTGATTCATCGTAAATGAACTCAATTCAACCCGGGGAAACTGCCGATGAATAGACTAGTCCGTAGAGCGAGAAGAATCGATTCAACTCGCGGCGGAGCGCGGTATTTCAATGAAACGAAAACTCATCTTATTACTCTTACTCACGGCCTCCTTCCTCCTGGTCGACGCCTTCCACTCGGCGCCCAGGGCGCATGCCGAGGATCTGCCCCGTGCCGGCGAGGCGTACATCATCCGTGAGCACGACAATCTCTTCCGGATCGCGGAGCGAGCCTACGGCAACGGCTTCGACTATTACCGCATCCTCGAAGCGAACCCATGGATCGAACCCGACAGGCTGATTCCCGGGAAGCTCATCGATATACCCGCGACGGCCCGGCCAATTGGACCGATCCCCTCCGAGAGCTTCGAGGAGGAGCTGACGGAAGCCGGGGCTCTCGAGCCGGCCTCCACCGAGGCGCCGGCAACGGTCGAACCCGTTCCTGCCGAGGAAGCGGCAGACGATGGCGAAGAGGGCGGGGGCGCCCTGCCGCCCGAGACCGTTACGCACTCCGATCCGGCCCAGGGCGCGGAAAAGAAAACCTCCGTCTGGAACACTCTGCAAAGCCGGATCCAGTCGAAGACCTTCTTCGGATTCAGCCTCGAGATGTTCGCCTGCTACGTGCTTCTCTTCTGCCTGGGGCATGCGATCCTGCAGGGTCTGATCGTCTGGATCGCCTCCCATATCACCTTCGTCCGCGAAGCCTCGATCAGAAAGTCTTTCAAGGCGACCTTCCTCACGGAGATGATCACGCTCTGTACTCTGCTGATCGTTGGCGTGGTCGCCATCATGATGCTCTACGTGGGTACAGAGAACGCCGTCGAAGGCTCTTCCTCACAGCTCTTCCCGCTCGTCGAGGACTACCTGGGAAGACCGGTTGGAATGCTGGCGGTAGCCTGCTGCCTGCTGGGGCTCCATGTTCTCCTCAGCCTGCGCTTCATTCCCCAGATTTTCGAGATCCAGAAGGCCCAGGCCTTCATGGTCGTTTTCCTCGGAGTCCTGGCCCCCCACCTTGCCGGCTTCTACGTTGTCGGTAAAAAGATGGGCTTTATCCAGGCCTGAGGCCTGAAACCCCCGACGGCGGCGGAAACAGGCTCCCCCCGCCCGGCGCGAATCAGGACGGTTGTCTACCCGGTCGGGCGGTGATACCCTGATGTCTCGCTCGGAGACCCGGGTATCTCCATCTTCCAGCGAAGCAACCATCCTGACAGGAGCCTATCGATGAACCACCGCCTGTTCTTCACACCCTGCCTGCTAGTCCTGCTGCTCGGCGCCGCCGGCGCCCTGGAGGCGGCCAGGGGCAATATTGTCATGTTCGTGGTCGATGACCAGGGTCGCGATGACGGCTGCTACGGAAACAAGGCCATCAGAACACCGAACCTCGACAAGCTTGCCGCCGACGGAACAGTTTTTCAGCACGCCTACTGCACCACCGCCAGCTGTTCCGCCAGCCGGTCGGTGATCCTCACGGGACTGCACAACCACTCTAACGGCCAGTACGGACACCAGCACTCCTACCACAATTTTCATACCCGTCAGAGCGTCCGGAGCCTGCCGGTTCTCCTGTCGAAGGCGGGCTACCGCACCGCCAGTATCGGCAAATACCATGTTCAGCCCGAGTCGGTCTACCATTTCGACACCTATCTCAAGGGCAACCAGGGAGGCTCCCGCAACGCCGTCACCATGGCGGGGCTCTGCGAGGCCTGGCTCGGGACGAAGAGCGAGAAACCTTTCTTTCTCTACTTCTGCACATCCGATCCCCACCGAAGCGGCCGCCAGGCGAGTCATCCCCTCAACCGTCCCGATTTTTTCGGCAACGGGAAGAAGTACAACGGCGTCACCGAAAAGACCTTCAAGGCCGAAGACGTGATCGTGCCCCCCTATCTCCCCGACACCCCCGAATGCCGGCGGGAGATCGCCCAGTACTACCAGTCCGTCGCAAGACTCGACCAGGGTCTCGGCCTGCTCGTAAAGATACTGAAAAAGCTGAAGCTCTACGACAATACACTCATCCTCTACCTGAGCGATAACGGGATCGCCTTCCCCGGGGCGAAGACCAATCTCTACGAACCCGGTATGCGCCTGCCGCTCGTGGTACGCGGCCCCTCCCAGAAGAAGCGCGGCGGCTCCACCAACGCCATGGTCAGCTGGGTCGACCTGGCGCCGACCATTCTCGATTTCGCGGGAGCGACTCCGAAGAGCTATAAGTTCCACGGGCGCTCCTTCCTCACCGCCCTCGATGAGAAGAACCCCAAGGGCTGGGATGAGGTCTACGCCTCTCATACCTTCCACGAGGTCACCATGTACTACCCCATGCGGGTCCTGCACGAGAGGCGCTTCAAGTATACGTTGAATATTGCCAGCGGGCTGACCTACCCCCACGCCTCCGACCTCTGGGCCTCGGCCGCCTGGCAGGGTGTCTGGCAGCGCAAGGACCGCTACTACGGTAAGCGTACCGTCGATGCCTACCTGCACCGGGCGAAGCACGAGCTCTACGACCTCGAGCGCGACCCGCACGAGGTCATCAACCTCGCCAACAATCCCGACTACGCCGAGACGCTCAAGAGAATGCAGGCGAAGCTCAAAAAGTGGCAGCAGCAGAGTGGCGACCCCTGGAAGTACAAATACATCTACGAATAAGCTCGAGAGAGAAAGCATGAAAACCATCAATACCCTGGCGCTCTCAGCACTCCTGTTTACCAGCACACTTACCCTCTGTCCTGCAGAGAATGACAGGAAGCCCGAGGCGAAAAAACAGCCGCGCGGCTACTCCATCCCGCTGATCGACCTGGCCGGTGAAAAACATCGCCAGGTGGTCGTCGACCGTGAAAAGGGCGTCTATCTCGGGCACCCCACCACGGTCCTGCTCGAGGATCAGAAAACCATGATCTGCGTCTACCCCGCAGGCCACGGCCGCGGACGGATCATCATGAAACGCAGCACCGATGCCGGGCTGACCTGGAGCGCCAGGCTGAAAACGCCGGAAAACTGGGCCACCTCGAAGGAGGTGCCGACACTCCACCGGGTCATCGACCCGGCCGGGAAAAAACGCCTCATCATGTTCTCCGGCCTCTATCCCGCCCGCCTGGCGGTCTCAGAAAACGATGGCGCCACCTGGTCGCCACTGAAAACCCTTGGTGACTGGGGCGGAATCGTCGTCATGGGATGCGTGATCGACCTGAAGACGGGCCCGGGAAACTACATGGCCATGTTCCACGACGATGGCAGGTTTTTCACGAAGAACGGCAAACGCGCGAAGAATACTCTCTTTACCGTCTACAAGACCTTCTCAAAAGACGGCGGGCTCTCCTGGAGCTTCCCCGAGGCCATCCTGGCTCGTTCGGACCTGCACCTTTGCGAACCCGGCACCGTGCGATCACCCGATGGGAAACAGATCGCCGTCCTCTTCAGGGAAAACAGCCGGCGGCGAAACGGCCACGTGATCTTCTCCAATGACGAGGGCGTCACCTGGACCACCCCCCGTGAGGTCCCCGGCTCGCTGACCGGCGACCGTCACACGGCCCGGTACGCTCCCGACGGCCGGCTCTTCATCTCTTTCCGTGACCAGACCCTCGAAAGCTCCACCCGCGGAGACTGGGTCGGCTGGGTCGGCACCTACGACGACATCGTCAAGGGAAGGGAGGGACAGTACCGCGTCCGCCTCATGGACAATACCCGCGGCGCTGACTGCGCCTATCCCGGCGTCGAAAGGCTCCCCGACGGCACCTTCGTGACGACCACCTACGGCCACTGGGTCAAGGGAGAG
>PAOC01000034.1 GCA_002708465.1 Planctomycetota bacterium | reverse complement strand
CGTGGGCGAAGAGCACTACGCGATCGCCCAGAGGGTTCTCCAGATCCTGCAGCGCTACAAGGATCTGCAGGACATCATCGCGATCCTCGGTATGGACGANNTGAGCGAAGACGACAAGGTGCTGGTCGAGAGGGCGCGGCGTATCGAGCGCTTCTTCTCGCAGCCTTTCGCCGTGGCGAAGGCCTTCACCAACCTCGATGGTAAGTACGTTNCTATCCAGGANACCGTGCGCAGCTTCAAGGAGCTGGTCGAAGGAAAATGGGATCACCTCCCGATGGGCGCCTTCATGTATGTCGGCAGCATCGAAGAGGCCGTCGAGAAGGGCGAGAAACTCCTGGCCGAGGATAATTGATCAGATGCCGCTTGATTGCACTGTTACCACACCCGAAGAGCTGGTTTTTGAAGGCGCCGTCGAGTCGGTGACCGTACCGGCCGCTGATGGAGAGATGGGCTTTCTCCCCAGGCACGCCCCGCTTGTAGGGAACCTCGGCTTCGGTGAATTACGGGTCGCCTCCGGAGACGGCGGCNAGCAGGCCTTCTTTGTCAATGGAGGCTTTGTCCAGGTGGTGGATGGCCGCGTTACGGTGCTCGCGGTCGAGGCCCAGGCAGTGGCTGACCTCGATGCCGAAGCTGCGAGGGCGGACCTTTCCGAGCTNGAGAGCTCGCCCCCGGAGTCGGGNTCGAGTGTCGAGGNTCGCGAGAAGTACTNCCGCGCGCTTNCCGTTGCCCGGGCCCGGCTGAAGATTTCCGAGCGTGGCTGAGCTTCTTGCAGTTGAGCGCGCCGCGGGNTCGCTCGGGGTGCGTGAGGCGATGCTGTTCCGTNCGGAATTGNGATNCNCGGTCTGTTTGACGCCGCCTGACCTANCCGTGGGGCAGAAATGAGATTCTCTGAGATATACTCCGCCGCGGATTCCCCGGTAATCTCTTTCGAGGTCTTTCCTCCGAANAGCGNNCGGGGGATGGANAGNTTGCGGGANGTATTNCCGANCCTGGTCGCCCTNGGNCCTCGCTTCATGACGGTTACCTATGGCGCGATGGGGACCACGAGAATCCGCACGGTGGAGATCGCCNCGATGATCCACAATGAATTCGAGCTCGAGTGCGCCTGNCACCTGACCTGTGTCGGCGCTCACAGCGACCAGNTCGACGCGCAGCTCGATCACATTCACCGTCANGGGATCGAGAACATTGTCGCCCTGCGAGGNGATCCNCCCCGGGGGCAGGACAGCTTNCAGGCGGTCAAGGGNGGCTTCTCCTACGCCAACGAGCTTGTCGAGCACATACGCTCGAGGGGCGGCTTCGATATCGCCGTTGGNGGTTACCCGGAGAAACACGTCGAGGCGCCGGACATGGAGACNGACCTTGTCCAATCTTGCAAGGAAGGTTGAANGCGGNGCTGATGTCGTNATCACCCAGCTTTTTTACGACAACGAATGCTTCTTNCGGTTCCTGGAGGAGGTNCGCAAGAGAGGGNTCACCTGCCCCGTGATTCCAGGCTTNTTGCCGATTCATTCCCAGGCACAGGTGGAAAAGATNGCCGGGCTCTGCGGGGCCGAGATCCCNGCCGNNCTGCAGCGCNGCCTGGAGGCGGCCGGCNNCGATNCGGAGGCCGCGGCCGAGGTNGGGGTGGACTGGTGCATCGAGCAGTGCTCGGGTCTCCTGGAGGCCGGTGTCGAGGGNATTCACTANTACGTGCTCAACAAGGCCGGGGTCATGGAGAAGGTCATNGCCGGTNTGCGNGCGCGGNAANTTCTNATATAAGAAGGACCCATGCGACGCTCGCCGATGGCTGTGAACACGGAGGGTTGGCTTCGGGGGTTCACGTCAGGGCGCCGATGGGTCCGGCCAGGAAAGGCTNTTGGATTGGCTGAAGGGTTGAAGTTCCCGGGCGGCCGGAGCCGCCCGGAACAGAGAAACGGTATCGAGGTTCCCAGNTCAGAGTTGTTAGAAGATTCAGCCGNGCGNTTTTCCGGCCGACAAGGCCGGGTCGCCTGNAGCTGATGATCCTTCTCCTAACTCCCGTAACAANTACTCTTCGNGGGAGCGNCTTTCTTTAATCGCAATTGCTGTTCCGTTTGGGAGAAAATCGTCACNCCGACCTAAATCGCANTTTTAAAAGNNCTTAGAGGNGCGGCGTNTTGGTTCCCGGTNTNNCTGNNATGTAAAGAGCGCTTGGCATCGTGTCCTGCCCGCCCGACCCGGGCGGAGCNTGGAGAGACAGCGGCTTCCAGCTGGAGCGCGTGCAGACATTCGACCCCGTGCTGAATATAATCTTTTTCCCCGGTTTCCGCTGTTGAGGGAACCAGCGTATTTTTTTTAGAGGTAAGAGCCTGGAAGATGAAGCAGGTTGAACTCGAAATTCCTTCTGAAGCGGCGGGCTTTCTCCGCGAAGCCATCGCCCAGGCTGGCGGGAACGAGGTCTATTTNCTGGGGAAGGTGCGCTGGGACGAGTCCCAGGCGGTTGCCAGTCTTGTCGAGGTCGAGGTTTTCGCGCGCGGAAACAACGTCTCGGCGCCGGCCATTCTCGCCGGGGCCGAGAGCTGGGACCTGGCGATCCACAACCATCCGGGCGGAGACCTGCAGCCCAGCCAGGCCGACCTGGCTGTGGCCTCCGAGCTGGGCAACNGGCAGGTNGGTTTTGTCATCATCGACAATGAGGCGATGCGGAATTACCTCGTGGTCAAGCCGTTCGTCCGCGACGAGCACCAGCCAGTCGATATCGAGGAGGTGCGCGGCATTCTCGGTCCCGGGGGNGTGCTCTCGAAACGGCTTGATGGTTTTGAGAGCCGTGAGGGCCAGGTAGAGATGGCTGTCGAGGTGGCCCGCTCGCTGAACGAGAACCGGGTGNTCGCCGCGGAGGCCGGCACCGGAATTGGCAAGAGCTTCGCCTACCTGGTGCCGAGCATTCTCTGGGCGGTCAAGAACAGNCAGCGGGTGATCGTCTCCACCGGCACCATCAACCTGCAGGAACAGCTGGTGTCGAAGGATCTTCCNTTTCTCGCGGGAATCCTGNCTGTCGATTTCGAGTTCGCGCTCATCAAGGGNCGCTCCAACTACGCCTGCAAGCGCAGGGTCAAGGAGGCTCCTGANCAATTCGACCTGGTCCCGGAGGATNCGGAGGACCAGGANNTGCTTCGNGATCTCATCGAGTGGGCCAANACCTCCGGGGATGGCAGNCTCGCGGATCTNTCCTGGAAGCCGCCNCGGCAGGTCTGGGAGAAGATTCTTTCGGAGACCGANAAGTCCCTCAAGGTCAACTGCGAGTTCTACCAGGAGTGCTTCTATTACCAGGCNAGGCGGAAGGCGAGCCGNTGCCAGGTGGTGGTCGCNAACCATCATCTCTTCTTNGCCGATCTCGCGGTGAGGAGGCAGACCGGGGATTACCAGCTCGACCTGATCCTGCCGGGCTATTCCAGGGTGGTCTTTGACGAGGCCCAGCATCTCGAGGATGTCGCCAGCGAGCATCTTGGCGCCCGGTTCTCCAGGCGCGGTATTCGCCAGCGCCTGGGACGGATGAGGGCCATGCGAAAGGACCGGGGCACCCTGGTGCTGCTGGCGAGAAAGCTGCGCCAGAACAGCGACCCCGTGGCTGCTGAGTCCCTCGAGAAGGACTACGCTGTTCAGTTACGCGATATCGCTATCTCCATTGATGACCAGTTTGGCGACCTGGAGGAATTGCTGAAGGCCCAGTGGCTGTCCCTGGAGGAAGGCTCCGGGGGGGGCTCGAGCCGGACGATGCGCTACCAGCCCGATCCTGAGCGGTGGGATCTCTGGAATTCCATCCGGGACTACCTGCTTGGAATCCGCGGCGANCTNGAGCAGATCTGCCGNCTGAANGACAAGGCGCGCGCGACCGTCGAGAACTCGNCTGTCCACGAGGATGTTCAGAGGAGTGTCCTGCTCGANNTGGAGAGCTTCGGTAACCGCATGGCCGCGACTCTCGCNGGNTTCTCCCGCTTCAATGATCTCAAGGATGATTCCCAGGTNCGCTGGCTNGACTACCGCGAGGCCCGGGGACGNGAGGACGGCGCAGCCCTNGGGTTCTCCGTNGCCCCGATCTCGATNGCTGANGACCTGCGCGACGCGCTCTTCGATGTGCTGGATGCCGTGGTNCTCACCTCGGCCACGCTCTCNGTCGCCGGGCGTCCTGATTTTCTCGGTGAGAGGCTGGGCTTTCTCGAGCTCCCCGCCGACCGCTTCNCCTTCAAGCGTTTNGAGTCNCCCTTCGANTTCAAGCGCCAGGCCCTGATGGTGGTTCCAACCGATCTGCCCGCNCCTGACCAGGGGGGCTACGAGGAGGGNCTGCCGGAGGTCATCTTTGATCTGTTGAAGGCCAGCAAGGGAAGAGCCTTTGTGCTCTTCACCTCCTACGCCCTGCTTGGCAGGATGTACAAGCGTCTCGAGAAACCTCTCCTGGAGCTGGGCTTTCATCCGATGGCCCAGGGTCAGACCCAGCGCTCCGAGCTGCTCGGGAGGTTCTCCAGCAGCGACAATGGAGTACTCTTTGGAACCGACAGCTTCTGGGAGGGAGTCGATGTCAGGGGGAGCGCGCTCGAGCAGGTCATCATCACCCGGCTGCCGTTCAGGGTTCCGACCGAACCCCTGCAGGAGGCTCGTCTCGAGGAGCTGACCGCGAAGGGAATCAACGCCTTCAAGAACTATACGATTCCCCAGGCTGTTCTTCGTTTCAAGCAGGGCTTCGGCCGCCTGGTTCGCTCGAAGACGGACCTGGGAGTGATCTCGGTTCTTGACCAGAGGATCCTCACCCGGCGCTACGGAAAGACCTTCATGGAGTCCCTGCCGCCGGTTGACTGCTTCGCCTCATCCAGCGCGGCGGTGGTGGAGAGGGTGGAAGAATTTTTTCGCGTCACCAGGGGAGGGGAGGGCTTGAAACCATGATGGACCAGGGAGGAGCCGCGACGCGTTTCGGGCGGGTCATACTCGCCGCCGGGCAGGCGGCACGGATGGGGCAGCCGAAGGCGCTGCTGCCCTTCGGAGAGCAAAGCGTGATCGAGCTGGTTTTCGCGGCGGGGGCGGCCGTGACCGGGGTCAGCGTCGTGGTGGTGAACCCCGCCCTGGCTGACGTGATGGAGGCCTTCCTGCCTGCAGGGGAGCGGGGTGTCGAGCTGGTGGTGAACGCGGATCCGGCCAGCGAGCAGATCGATTCGCTCAAGCTGGGGCTTGAGAGGCTGGCCGCGCTGCCGGGAGGGGTGGCCGAGTGGTTCTTCATTCATCCGGTTGATTATCCTCTTGTGGGCGAGGCCGACTATCGCGCTCTCGCCGATGCCGCTGTCTCCGAGCAAGGTGAGGGAGCCGACCTCCTGCAGCCGGTCTGTGGGGAGCGCCGCGGCCACCCGATCCTCTGCCGGGGCGCCCTGGCCGGCAGCTTTCTCGAACTGGAGGCAGGCCAGACGGCCCGCGACGTGGTTCGCTCCGCGAAGGTTCAGTACGTACCCTCGGCCAACCCGGGGGTGGTGGAGGATCTCGACACTCCGGAAGATTACTCCCGGCTGCTCGCCGTGCTGGAGAGAGGGGATCAGGCCTGATCCCGTGTCTCCTCTTCTTTTCGCAGCGAGTCAAACTTTTCCAGCAGCGTCTCGACTGGAGCGGCATCGATGGGCGAGGCTCCCGCGCGGCTGTGGCGGACAAAGCCGCAGCGGTCGATGATGAAGCTCGCCGGCCGCGCGACATTGACGGCTCCCCAGGAGAATTTCTGGAAGACTCCGAAGGCCCGGCTCGCTTCAAGGTGAGCATCGATGAGNAGGCTGAAGGGACAGGTTCCCGCGTCGAGGAACTTGCCGGCGCCGTCGGTCTCCTCGCAGGAAACGACCAGGGGAGTTCCCTTGAGCTCGCGGAATCGATCCCTGGAGGCGGCCAGCTCTGCGATCCGCTCCCTGGAGGCCGGATCCCAGGTGCCGCGGATGAACTCCAGCAGGACAGGTCCTTTCAGGAGGGTCGGGTGGAGTGAGATCTCGACATCATGGGGGGTCTTGAGGGTAAAGTCCGGGGCGGGATCCCCCTGTATTAGATGTTGCCGCATTGAGAGTCTCTCCTTTCCTGGCTCCTCCCCAAGGATAGACAGATGCGGTTCCTGTCTCAATCGCTTATCGCCGAAAGACTCTTCAGATGATGGCGCTGGCGGCGAGGCGCGCTCCGCAGTACTCCCCGGCTGTCCGGGTGATCTCTTCGAGTACGGAGTTGATATAACGGCGAGGGTTCTCGGAGGGGGACCAGCAGACCGCGAGCGCTCGCCTGGTTTCGGAGGTGACCCGTGTCCTGTGAGAATCATGGCTGGGATTGCCGAAGGGACCTTCCCGGTCGACGCAGACGAAGCGGCCCTCCAGGTTCATCGAGCGGTCATGGATCGCCTTGAATTCTTCACCGGGCCTCCCGACCCGCACGGCGACCGGCGGGCTGATCGCGTCCCAGTCATAGAGTCCCAGGGGGCATTGCAGCTTGAGACTGACCAGGTTGATGCAGTCAACCAGCCTGTTGATCCTGGGGAGGGGCTGTTCTTTGAGAGCTCTGCGCAGGAGCCGCTCAGAGCTTGGACGGTCTCTGGTGGGGTCCATTCCAATGCGGCGATAGAGCTTCCTGGTACGCGCGACAGCCTCGAGCTCTGTGGGCTTGCGATTCGCGCAGCTGAGCCGCAGCTCCTCGCAGAGCTCCTCCAATTCGAGCGCCAGTCCAGCTGCGGGGGGGCCATTCGTTATGTCTTCGAGAAAGACCACGCCGAGGCGAAGGAAGCTTCGGAGGGTCCCGGAAATCTCTAATTGTTCAGGTTGCATGGATGGAAGGCTCCGATCTCGCGGCATTTTACTCTTCACCCGCATTTCGATNGGGAAAATCCCGCAAATAAACCAGGTTTGTTCCGCGCGNCNNCGNGGTNGAGGAATCTNCTTTTGAGTTCTCGAACCCGGGCTGNAAAAAAGGTAAAAAGTGANCCATGAGCACGGAGGATGACATCGAGNCGGATTCCGGTACGGCCGNNANCNCNCCCCGCACNCGGACCGAGGCGCTGATTCATCTTCTTGGAGATGANGACATCGANATNCGNTCCNAGGTCTGGGGCCATCTCGAGAAGCTGGGCAAGGAGGCGCTCGAGAGCGCTGAGGCGGCGGCGGNNGCNTCTGATGACCCGGAGGTGAAGAGGCAGGCAGGGCGTTTCGCGCTCGAATTCCATCGCCGGGAAGTGTTCAAGGAGTGGCTTCAGTTCTGCCGGGGCCCCGCTCCGGATCTCGAGACAGGCTCTCTTCTCATCGCCCGAAGTGAATATCCCGAGCTTGACCCGGGGGTCTGCTCCAGGGCTCTGGATGAATTCGCCGTCGCGCTCGAGAGCCGCTCGGAAACAGCAGCCGGCGTCGATGCCCGCCTGGCCTCCCTCGTCGAGCTCTTGTCGAAGGAGGCCGGCTTCAAGGGTAACGAGGAGGGCTACTACGAGGCTGACAACAGCTACCTGAACAGGATCCTCGAGACGAAGCTGGGNATCCCCATCAGCCTCTCGGTGCTGTACCTGCTCGTCGCCCGCCGTTGCGGCCTGCCCCTTCACGGGGTCGCCCTTCCAGGGCATTTCATCCTGAAGTTCGATTCCGCGGAAACCGGCAAGCAGGCGGAGANGTTNCTCGACCCCTTTCANGGCGGCCGCCTGCTNANNGTCAGGGAGTGCGTCGAGCTGCTCGAATCAAGCGGCGAGAGCTTCCGNGATGAGNTCCTCGAGGCTGTAGACGANCGGGTGATTCTCTGCCGAATGCTTGGCAACCTGCTCAATGTCTACCATGGCGGCAGCGACAGGCGGCGCATGAACCGGGTTGCTGCGATGCTCAAGCTTNTGCAGGNCCCGCGCGATTGAGGGCGGCCGGAGGGCCGTCGCCTCAGATCTCGAAGGTCTCAGGTCCCTTGGGGAAGCTCGTCAGGTTGTGATGCCCATCCTCTGTAACAACCAGGAGATCCTCGATGCGAACTCCGCCGACGCCGGGGTAGTAGAGCCCGGGCTCGATGGTGATAACGTGGCCGGTCTTGAGCTCGTGGCCGACCTTTGCAAGTCTCGGGTTCTCGTGGATATCGAGTCCTACGCCGTGGCCCGTTCCATGGAAGAAGCCCACCTTGCTGCCGTTGCGCTCCTCGGTCTTGTTTCCGCGGGCTTCAAAGAGCTCGACGATACCCTGGTGGATCTCTTTTCCGCAGGCGCCGTCCCTGAGCTCCTTGATGGCGCCATCCTGGGCATCGAATACGTCCTGGTAGAGCTTCCTGGCCTCATCGGAGGCCTTGCCCCGGACCACTGTACGTGTCATGTCGCCCCAGTAGCGGGTCTCTTCCGACTGGGGAAAGATGTCGATAATGATCGTCTGGTTGGCGGGTATGGGACCCGTGCCGCGGTTGTGGGGATCGCAGCATTGGTCCCCGGCCGCGATGATGATGTCCTCCGCCTGGCAGCTCTTGTCGAGCAGCAGCTTCTGGGCCATCTTGCGGAGCCCCTCTGAGGTCAGCACCTCGCCGTCGTGATAGAGCAGGTCGTCCCTGATTTCGCTCGAGCGCAGGGTCTCGATGACGAGCCCCATCGCAGCCTCGCCGGCCTTCTGGCTCCCCGCGATGTGCTCGATCTCTTCGGGGGTCTTGAACCACCGCTCGGGGAGGACCGGGTCTTCCCTGCATTCGAGCTCGTAGCCGAGCTCGCGCAGCTGCCTGGCCAACCCAAAGGGCATGCTGGCGGGGACCGCGATCTTCTGCGCTCCTCCTTGTGATTGCAGGAACAGGTCGGCGATCGATGTCAGCCGTCCGGCCTTTCCCTGCCCTCGGAGCTTTGCCTCCAGCTCCGCGGTACCGACAACCTCGTCGACATCGGCCTCTTTTTCAGCGCGGCCGTATTCGAGGTCGCTGACGAGGAGGAATTTACGGCCTCCATGCTCGATGTAGATCAACGGGTCTCCTACCAGGAAATGGGAGGCGTAGAAGAGATCTGAATCCTTCTTGCTGTCGTTGATGATCAGGAGGGTTTCGTCCGTAGGTTTTCTGAGGCTGGTCATGGGCTTGTCTTATTTGTCGAGCGTGCAATCGACGGTCTCGATCGTCTTGCGGATGCTTTCCATGAACTGGTCGGCCACGGCGCCGTCGATCAGGCGATGGTCGAAGGTGAGGGTCAGGTAGGACATATTGCGAACTCCGATGGAGTCGGTTCCGGGTACGACCACCACCCTCTTCTGCACCGCTCCGAAGCAGAGGATCCCGGACTGGGGCTGGTTGATGATCGGCGTTCCGATCAGGGTGCCGAAGCCGCCGGGATTGGTGATGGTGAAGGTGCCGCCCTGGACCTCTTCCGGTTTCAGGGTCTTGTTGCGGGCCCTGTCCGCCAGGTCGCTGACTCCGGCAGCGATCTCGGCGATGCTGAGCTTGTCGGCGTGGTGCAGCACTGGAACGACGAGGCCGTTGTCCAGCGCGACGGCGAGGCCGATGTTGACGTCGCCCTTGTAGTGGATCTTGTCATCAACCAGCGATGCGTTCAGGTCTGGGTAGGCCTTCAGCGCCCGGGCGACGGCCTGGGTGAGGAAGGGGAGGTAGGTTAGCTTCACCCCGCGCTCCTGCCACTCGGCCTTGTGTTTCTTGCGGAATTCATCGACATCCGTGAAGTCGACCTCGTGGACGGTCGAGACGTGGGGAGATGTGCTCTTGGAGTGAACCATGTGCTCGGCGATCTTACGGCGCATGACCGACATCGGTTCGATCCGGTCGCCTCCGGCCTGCTCGCGTCCGGCCTCTTCAGTCGACGGTGTAGAGGTTCCCTTGCGCTTCTCGATGTATCGCATGACGTCCTTGCGGGTCAGGCGTCCGCCCTCGCCGGTTCCCTGGACATCGGAGGGATCGACACCGTTGTCGCGCACCAGGCGCCGTACGGCGGGGGAGAGCCAGCTCTTGTCGTCACTTGTGCCGCCGGCTCCCGCTGTTTCCTTCTCGGTCCCGGCGTCCGCCNGGGAGGGCTCGTCGCCAGCGCCGGCCGCAGNGNCGCTGGNNGCGCTCCCGGNNNCTGGTTTNTCCTCGCTGAGGATGCACACCAGGGTGTCTACCGGAACGGTCTCTCCCTCCTGTACCAGCAGCTCGGCTACATACCCGCTGGCCGGGGATGGAATCTCGGTGTCCACCTTGTCGGTCGAGATCTCGAGCAGAGGCTCATCCCGCTTGATGCTGTCACCGGGACCGACAAACCATTTGATGACGGTTCCCTCGGTGATGCTCTCGCCCATCTGGGGCATCTTGATTTCCACCGGCATGGAGGGTCTCCTTTCCACTCGCTTTGAGAGCACGAATAGTAAGGAATCAGGGCCGGTTTGTCACCTTCGCATCTGGAGTCCGGGGGTAAGACGCAAAGGCTGGGTTGTTGTCAGGAGATGGCGCCTACGGAGACCAGATTCCGGGCGTCGAGCTTCTGTTCGCCATTCCATCTATAGGCGCAGAGAGCGCCTCCCCTAGCGACGCTGGAGTCCACGCAGGCGACGTTGGCTGCGAGCAGCTCGGGCTCTCCCCCGAGCCAGTAGTGCCCGACGAAGACGGGTGGATTGTCCGGAGCGTAGGGCTGGCAGGCTCGTCGGCCTTGCCGAATCATCGCCGCGGTCAATGGAGCCGAGCTCGGCCCCGGGGGCAGGGCGTAGCTGCCGCAGGTCTCCTCCTCCCGCGGGGACCTGTACCACTGGATACGAAATACGTTTCGAGCGGTTCCATCCGGGTCAACATTCTCCTGTCCGGCCGGCAAGCGAAGCTCAGGGCCCTTGAGAATGCATTCGATAGCCTCGTAGAGCGGAGAGTCTTCCCTGCTCGCCTCGGCCAGGAATTCGGTCGAGACGCCGCCGTATTCTTCCCGGGAAGCGGAAATGACCGGGAGCTGTAGGTCATCCCAGGAGGCATGGGCGATTCGGAGGAGGTTTCCATCGTCATCTTCCAGCTCGAGCCACATGGGCAGCGTACGGAACCATTCGACAGCGTCCTCGATTTTTTCATCAAGCTGATCGATGGTGTCCCGGTGCTGTTTGTTGTTTTTCCGGTTGTGCCTGCGCAGATGCTTGCCGGGTTGCCCGGGATCTTCAGTATGGTAGGCCAGCGCGTTGAACTCATGGTTGCCCATGACGGCTTTCGCTTCTCCTGAATCGATCATCGGCCGAACGAGCTGGAGTACCTCGAGGATTTCCGTGCCCCTGTCGATAAAGTCACCGAGGAAGATGACCTCTCGCCCCGGGTGGCGATAGCTGCCATCTTCAAGCGTATAGCCGAGCTTTTCCAGCAGCTGTTTCAGCTCGGTGGCGTGCCCGTGGATATCGCCGATGAGGTCGTACATGTCCGAAGGGATCCGGAGAGAAAAAATGGCGGGAGTGCATGGGAATCGAACCCACCTACCGTGTTGTTCGCACGATACCTAGGATTTGAAGTCCCGGAGGCCCACCAGGTGCCTATTCACTCCCGCGCGACACTTCATTCTACCTCATAGAGGGTTTCCTTGCAGCGGGTTCCGCCCTCTTGCGGACGACTTCTCAGTCAAAGAAGCCCATGTCCTTGGCGCAGGTATGAACCATCAGGATTGAGCTCTTGACCAGGTCGCTGGCGGCGGCGTTCTTGGGATTGAGCTTGAGGAGCTGCTGGGAAGCGTTCCGCGCGAGCTCGAAATGGTCGAGGGCAAGTTTCTTATTGGCGAAGGCGTCGTCCATCCCCGGCAGTGAGCGGGCCAGGTATTCGCGGCCCTTCCTGTAGTGCCTGATTCCATAGTCCAGCAGGGCTTTCGGCTCGCGCGGCAGGGGGGTGTTCCTGGCGAGCTCCTTGACAGGTTTGAGACGGCTGGGCGCGGCGGGCTTCTNCNGCGGAGTTTTTTCCGGCGCCGCGATCTTTGCCAGGGGGGCGNCGCGCCCGGAACCCCTCTTCCANTATCGTGTAAGGCGCTCTACATCATCGGGGAAATAGGTACCCAGCAACCAGCCGAAGTTATCACTGGCGAAGGCGCGGTCGAGGAATTTCGTTCCTTCCGTGTTCAGCCTGTTGGTCTTGGCGAAGAGAGCGAGTGAGAAGAGATCGCTCAGGTAGCCGTATTGACCTNNCTTGTCGAGCTGGCTGTTTCTCTGNCGCAATTCCTCCTGCTTGGAGCCGCGCCATTGTTCATGGCTGATGGCTTTCTCGCCCTGGATGCCTGCGCGTCGCAGCCGGGCCTGTTCTCCATAGCTGGACTGGATCCAGATATGCTCCTTGTCACGGCGGAGGATCCTTACGGTTCTCTTCAATAATTCACCGGCGGAATTGCGGTAGTTGATCTCGAAGAGGTCGCTGGCNCTGACCAGGTGGCTGACGGGCGTTTGCCGGGTCATTTCATGCATGAGAGCGATCCGGTAACGCTGCCGCCGCAGTTGCTTCTTCCGGGNNAGGGCATCGGGTAGGGCTTCCAGTTTCTTATAGCAATTTCCCGCGAGCGCATAGTCCATCGACAGGAGGGCCTTGTTCGCGAGGTCTTCGAGAGAGACCGCGTCAGCCGGCAGGGCCGCAGGTTGCGCCGGGATGGGTCGTGAGGCCGGTTGGTTTCCGGAGAGAACNAGTAGTTTGCCGCGGTCCTCGCTTCGTAATCGGCTGAGTACCAGCTTCACATCCTCGGCCTGCTGCTTTGATATTTTCCGGCTGAAGACGACCGTGCCTTTTTCCCAATACCAATTCGAGTCCAGGGTTCTCGCGATTTTGTCGATCAGACGTCCAATCGTGCATCCCTTCGCCTGGAAATTCAGCCTGCTGTCCCCGGTAATTCCTTTCAGGGCGACGTGAATCCCGAACCAGCGCAGAAAACTACCGAGTTTTCGGATCTCGAGCGAGGGGAAGGAGATTTCTACCGGTTCCCGCAGGGCGCTGTACATTTCTTCCTGGGTCGGGCTGAAGCCGATCTCCAGATCCCAGACTTCGAACCAGTTTCTCGGATGGCCAAGGGGGTTCCTGAGAAATCTTCCCACGAGGGTCACCTTGTGCCCCCGGGGGGCGGCCTCCAGTTTCTTGTGAATGTCGAAAGGGTAATATTTCGGNAGGCCGCCGACCTTCAACAGCCAGCCGCTGGAGGCGAGGTGCTCGAGGTCTTTTTTCGCTTCCGGACGCCAGATGAAGAAATTGACGTTGTGTTTGATGGCGCCGGTTATCGAGAGCCTCGACTTGGTGCCGCCGCTTGGATCGAGCTCGTGTCCTTTGAGGAGTCCCTTGACGGTGAGCCACTTTCGAGTGTTCGCATCCGGGAAGGCGGAGAGTAACTCGGGGCTGAGCAGGGTAGCGGGCGGTGAGCGCAGTGAAGGNGCCTCCGAAAAATTGCTGACCTTATTCCTGGCCCGCAGCATGTCGTAATCCGTGAGCCAGGAGGTGAATTCGCAGGTAAAGGCGAGCAGGAAATTCGCCTTTACAGGGAGCTTGTATTTGGCGGCTTCCCATTGTCCATTCGCTTCCTTGATCGCCGCCGCCAGGGTGGGAAGGGAACCGAGCTTATTGCGAAGGGCGTATGAAAGAGAGTACTTGGGGCTTATCGCCCGGAAATAATCAAGGGTCGCGGCTTCCTTGGTATTGAGTACAAGCTTCTGGACCGTTTTGAGCGCCTGGGCGAGGGAGCGATCGAGTACATCCTTGTCGCGCACCTGGGTTAGAACCTTGGTGAGGGCTTCCTGCTCCCTGGCGGTGATCTTGTAGCTCTCGGTGGTGTATTGCATGCCTTTGCAGCTTGTACAGAAGGTATAGCCGACGCCAGTGCACCGCCTGCAGGCGACCTTGATCGTTTTTCCGCGTACCCTGGCGTCCTGGACTCCACGGCCGCCACAGTCTGTGCACTGCAGGAATCCGCCATAGCGGGTGCAGCGGGTACAGGAGCGTATGCTTCTCTTTTTCGGCTGGAAGACCTCCTTGAAGTGGGCGTCATCGATGCGGTCGGCGCAGCGCGCCAGGCTTTCGAGCACCCTGGCGCGAGGAACGAAGTCGGCGCTTGATACGTTTTCTGGAAGGAGCTCGAACGCCTCGGAATACTTGATCCGTGCGTTTTCCGGGTCTCCTTCCCTGTAGAGCTTATNGCCCTNTTCAAACAGGGTCCGTTGCTTGCGGCTCGTTTCGGTNTGGGCCCGCTTCAGCAGGGCGCTGGCGGCCTTGTGAGTAAAGCGGCCTGTGAGCTTCCTTAGCCGATGGTAGGCGCGAGTGTAGAGCTTGTTTTCGATCTCGATCCGGGCGAGCCGGTAGACGGCCTCGGGATAATTTTTTTCCTCCGTGCCGAGGTCGGCCACCATGCGGTAGCAGCGCTCGGCCCAGCCCGCGCGTTTTTTCCCTTCGCACCATTGTCCNAGTGAGAGCAGGGCCGNGCCATTGGCCGGATCGGTTTTTGCCAGGCGCGAGCGGAATTCAACATCCTGGTCGGTCTGGGGATGCGCGAGGAGGAGTAGGCAGAACAGGGCCTGGGTCATCTGTCGGTTGTCATTCTGCTGGTAGAATAAAGAGACAATCCTGAATACGCATTGTAGCCCTGTGGTTGAGCGCTTACCTGAAATTATTATTCAGAACGCCGCCTGGGAAGAGCCGCAGGGGTCAGCTCAGGATGGAGAGCTTCAGCAGGAAGCTTTCATCCGCCTCAGCTTCAGGCTGCCTGGAGACGATGATGACCTTGTCTGCGGAGCCGACGATGCCGTCGTCACGGAGCTTCTTCAGCGCGCGCGGCACGAGCGACTCAAGCTTGTTCTCCAGCGGCAGCGTCGTCAGGTTGAGACCCCTGTAGAGCAGGAGCCGACGCAGGTTCGAGTGGTTGACAAGCACTCCATACACCGGCACGGTGGGCGAGGCTGTGGAGAGGGCGCGATGGGTCGTGCCCTCGAGGGAGAAGGCGAGAATGCAGTCCGCGCTCATGTGCTCAGCAAAGATGACCGCTGAGGCCGCCAGCAGGTCGTTGATGCCCTCCTTGCCCGTAACGGGAGTGTGAACGCCGCGGTTCCTGCGGTTGAGCTCCAGCTCCGCCTCGCGCGCGATCCGGTCCATCTCGGCAACCGATTCCTCCGGGTAGTCTCCCATCGCCGTTTCCGCCGATAACATGATAGCGTGGCTGCCGTCCAGAACGGCGGTGTAGACGTCATTCACCTCCGCGCGGGTCGGCTGGGGATGGTCGATCATCGACTCGAGCATCTGGGTCGCGGTGATGGATGGGACGCCAAGGGCGTTGGCCTGGGAGATGATCGATTTCTGGATTCCAGGGACCTTCTCGCGCGGCAGCGTCACCCCGAGGTCTCCGCGGGCGATGAGAACCGCGTTGGCGGCCTTCAGGATCTCCTCCAGGTTATGGATGCCCGTGCCGTCCTCGACCTTGGCGACGATGAAGGCCTCTTTTTTTCCCCAGCCCGCGAGGTGCTTGCGCATCTTCGTGATTTCATCTGCGGATCGGACGAAGGACATGGCGACCATATCGAGACCCATGTTGACGCCAAATCGCGCGTCCTCGAGATCATTTTCATCAAGAACAGGGAACTCGAGCTCCGAGTCGGGAAAGATGACGCCCTTGCGGCTGTAGACCGGCGCTCCCCTGTGAACCTTGCAGAGGATCTCCTCATCGAGGCAGGAGATCACCTCGAGCTCGATCTTGGCGTCATCCAGGAAGATTCTGTGTCCGGGCTCAACAAACCGCTCGGCTCCAACGTAGTCCATTCCCAGGCGCTCGGTCGAGATTTCCTCGCCAGGACCGAGGATGATCTCGGCTCCCTGTTCGAGGATGATGGGTGTTGCCGAGCTCGCTCTTCCAAGTCGCACCTTGTGTCCCTGCAGGTCCTGCATGATCGCGACCGGCCGGCCTGTTTTTTCGGAGGCCGCGCGGATTTCCCGGATCAGCCGTTCGTGGGTCTCCTGGGTTCCGTGCGAGAAATTAAGCCGCGCGACGTTCATGCCCGCCGCGATGAGGCGCTCAATTATCTCGCTGTTCGAGCTGGCTGGTCCCAGGGTGCAGACGATCCTGCACGCCCTCGGATCTTTTTCGAACTTGATGTCTTCCAGCTGCGGGCTGGCGGGGACGGTTTTTTTCGTCATCAAAGATGAGCCTGTTGTAGGCCCGGGGATTGTTTCCTGGTAACAGCCGATTTACCCGCCGTTATCCGGCGGTAGCGGCCGGCTCGCGAATTGCGCAGGAATACAGTACCGGATACGCTTCAAGAGAGCGAGAGTCCAGCGGACGGGGCCGGCGGGTTCGTCGGGAGGTGCTTGCCTGTGCGGGGCTCTTTTTATTGTCTGCGCGGTCCACTTTGGACGTTGCCGCCCGCGTTGTCTGTGCTTAATTGGATCATGTGAAACGCCGCTTTCGGGCGCTTTTCTGGCTTCTTGGACGACAAGCGAAGGATGACCTGGAAGATGAACCTGGAGGGAAGCAGCGCTGTTGTCACCGGAGCCTCGAGCGGGATCGGAGAGGCGATAGCCCTGGAGCTCGCCTCCCGGGGCGCGCACCTGACACTCACCGCGCGCCGGGAAGATCGGCTCGAGGAGCTCGGAGGCCGGATCACCAGTACGGGAGGCGAGGCGCCCTTGCTGGTGGCCGCGGATCTGCGCAAGGCCGAAGACATCACCCGGATTTTCGATGGATCACGAGCTCGCTGGGGCGGGCTCGATATTCTCATCAACAACGCGGGGCTCGGGCGCAAGGCGAGCTTTCACGATGGAGCGACGGAGGACTGGCGTGAGATGCTGGAGGTGAATGTCCTGGCNCTGACGGTGGCCTGTCGTGAGGCGCTCGGGTGCTTCGACGGAGAGAGGGGCGGCCATATCGTGAATGTTTCCAGCATGGCCGGACACAGGATACCGCCGCGGGGCGGATTCTACGCCGCCACCAAGTTCGCGGTACGCGCCATCACCGAATGCCTGCGCCAGGAATTGCGCGCCCTGGGCAGCCCCTCACGGGTCAGCGAGATCTCCCCCGGGTTTGTGACCACCGAGTTTCACGAGGTCTTCTACCGAGGTGACGCGGAGCAGGTGGCTGCCGGACGGCCGGACTACAGGGTCCTGGATCCCNGCGATGTCGCCGCCTCCGTCATTCATATACTCGAGGCTCCCGACCATGTCGCGATACACGATGTTCTCATTCGGTCCAATGAGCAGGAGAGCTGACGTGCGCTCTTTTTTCGTGTCCCTCCTCGCGGCGCTCTGTTTCTTTCTGCCCGGCTGCCGGGATGAGGGAGCCGCGGTTCAGCCGGCCCCCAGGCTGAGCAGGCTCCCTCCATCTGCGGGGGACAGCGATGGGCGCCTGGAGCAGGCGCTGTTGAAGATCACCGCAGGGTCGTATGACGAGGCCCGGGCGATCATCGCCGCGGTGCTGTCGGACCACCCCGTCTCCTACCGAGGCCGCTTCCTGGAGGCGCTTACCTGGCATCGGCAGAAACGCTATGAGAAGGCTCGCAAGGGCTTCGAGGTTGTGCTGCGTTCGAGGGCGGGTTTTGCCGGCAGCGAGAGCGTTCTTCATTTTTACGGCTGGGCACTCTATCACCTCGGCCGCCTGGGCGAGGCGGAGGAGGCCTTCAGGGGGCACGCGAAGGAGGCTCCCCAGGTGGCGTCTACCTGGTTCGCGCTGGGGATGATCGCGCTCGAGGACCATCGTCTCGGCGAGGCAGAGTCTCTCCTCGACAAGGCCCGATGGCTCCAGGCTGCGAATTCGAAGAAGCAGAAGGAGCTGGCGAAGACGATGGCCAGGCTTGGCGAGGTCCACATCCTGCAGGACCGGCTCAAGCTGGCCAGGAAAGATCTCGAAGAGGCTGTGAGAATCTGGCCCGGACACTTCAACGCCAACTACAAGCTCTACCGCGTGCTTTTGCGGCTGGGAGAGCAGGAGGCCGCGCAGGCCACCCTGGAACGGCACCAGGCGCTTGCCGAGGCCTCCGGGAAGAGGAGGAGGGGATCTTGAGGCTCTCTCTATCCCTGCTTTGCATCTTCTGGCTTGGCGGCTGCGCTGAGCGTAATTCACCGCCCGGCGAGGGCGGGATTCGCATGAGCGAGCTCGATGCCGGCGCAACGGGGCTCGACCTGTCGCTGACCTCGGGCGGCACTCCCTCCAGGGAGATTCTCGAGGTGAAGGGGTGTGGGTTGGCGCTCATCGATTTTGATTCAGACGGTGACCTCGATGTTTTCGCTCCCAACGGGGCCACCCTCGAAGCTCCCGAGAAGGGGCCGGGCTGCAGGATGTTCGAGAACCTCGGTGGGCTGAAATTCGTCGATGCGACGGTCCGGCTGGGACTCGGCCTCAGGCGCTGGAGCTTCGGCGTGGCTGTGGGAGACTACGATGGGGATGGCCACGACGATCTCTTCGTCGCCTGCTACGGGCCCAATGTCCTGCTGCGCAATAAGGCGGGCGAGGGTTTCGAGGATGTCTCCGAGGAAGCCGGCGTCTCCGATGGGGGCTGGGGAACAGGCTGCGCCTTTGCCGACACCGATGGAGATGGAGATCTCGATCTCTATGTTTGCAATTATCTCGCCTTCGATCCGGCGAATCCGCCGCCGCGCGCGACCTTCAAAACGACCGAGGTTCTTGGCGGTCCTCTCGGCCTCGCGGCCCAGCATGACATCCTCTACGAGAACCTGGGAGCTGGCCGGTTCAGGGATTCGAGTGAGAGCTCCGGCGTCCGTTCGGTGCGACCGGCCTACGCGTTGAATGTCGCCATCCTGGATCTCAACGGAGACTCGCGGCAGGATATCTTCGTCGGCAACGACTCGATGGGAAATTACCTGTTCAGCAACCAGGGCGGCGGGCGGTTTCGCGAGGTGGGAATCGAGAGCGGCGTCTCGGCTAATTCAGATG
>PAOC01000122.1 GCA_002708465.1 Planctomycetota bacterium | reverse complement strand
GCTGTTTCCGCGCCCCTGGCCGCGGTTAAAGGGCTCGTAGGGAACCCGGAATTCCATGTGCAGATAGCAGTCCTGGAATTTCTTGAGGGATTCTGTACCCCTGAGAAGATGCCCCTCCTTGGTCATCTTGCCGTTCTTCCAGCTCTTCGCATCGCTGCCATCAAAGAGAACGATCGCTCCCTTTTCAGGTTTCTTGCCAAGCGTCTTGCTCTTTCGGTCGACTCTCTTGAGCGTACCCAAGGCCTCGCCGCTGGAGCCCGTAACGACAAGCGCCCCACCCTTGACGACAGCCTTCATCTCCTCGTGCTCCGCCGAGATGACGCCATCCTTGGTTGCGAATTTATAGGGTCCGGCGCGTTCGTCGGCCGCGGGGTCAAAACCGTCTCCCGGCAACCCTCCCGAGAAACTGTAGGCGTCAAACTTTCCGGCTCCGCGAGCGATGAGCTGCATACCGTACTTCTCATTATCAGCCCCCAGCTCGCCGCTATACTCACCCTGGATCGCATAGTCAGCGTCCACCTCTTTCGGATTGGTGTAGCTGCGCTTCTTGTCGGCCGCGTCGAGAACGCAGAGAAGGCTGGTCTGGATGAGCAAGAACGCAAAGATCGAAAGCTTGGGATAGGACATTCCGAAAATCTCCGGGGTTGTTGATTACCAGGATTCAGATTACGGGAACACCAAGATACTAGTCTCCAGCGTTCCGGTCAATGGAAGGTAAGGAAAACCGTGACTACCTTGACTAAAAGTTCCCAAGATGAAGCCGACTTCTTCCGAAGAAGTGTACATGGCATGGTTAGGAATCTGGTACGAACATGAGGCGAGGCAGGGCGGACCCCTGGACCCGAGGCAATTCACCAGCCTGGTCCACCCGGTCATCTATCCCTACGCCCACTCCTTCGTGGAAAACGAGACCAGCAGNCTCGAGGGGACGGAAGACCCATCGCGCACCCGCAAGGNTGGNGANCTTCACTCAGTCTACTATTCTCTTAACCATGACGGAGGCCAGGGCGGNCTCCACCAGCAGGGCTGNTCGATCCTGCAGTGGCTCTTTCAGAATTTTGAACCCGGCGGCNACAGCACCATCAGCAAACGCTTCTGTGAAATACCCGTCATCATCCATGCCGTCAACCCGGCCCGCGCGGCGGCGATGGCCAATGCCCTGACCCTGCTCCGCTTCCTCGCGAGGGAAGAGGACCAGGCNGTGGCGAAGATCATGCTGAACCCATGGGATCCCAGCCAGCGCCCCGACAACTCTACCGCTGCATTGGAATACGAAAAACGCTGCATAGAATTCCTCAACGGCGACATCTTNTANCCCGAGAGCGTCAGCCTGTTCGATGTNCTCGGCAGGATGGATCTGAAATCACAGCGGAGCATTGAGCCCTGCTGTAAAACCCAGATTGGCTTCATCGAGTCACTGCTCAAATGGGCGGATGAGTGCTGGCCGCAGAGCCCGGCGGAGGCCGTCGAGCTGGAGACGAAGATGAGGAATTCCCTGGCGGACGAGGCCGCCTATCACCGCCGCCAGCAGCTGAAAAAACAGGCNTCCCTCGAACGGGAAGCTCTCCTCGCCCTGTAAAAAAGAACCCGCGGCGCGTCAGGCTTCCGTCCCGGGAAAGCTGGCGCCTTTCCGTGGAATATACCGCCCCTCTGTAAAATACATGAAGAAGGTCGCCGCCAGCGGATGGATGACCTGCTCCCCCCCCGTATCCTCCCGCAGGTTTTCCTCGGCAACGTAGGTGGAATGATCGCCTCCATGGACCAGGACGTGATACCAGGGCTGCTCCCGAGCCGGCTGCGTGAGGTTACCCTCGTACCACTCAGACGATGCCTGGCAGCTCGAGTCCCGCGACACCACCACTCCCCGGTAGCTATAGCGCTGGTGCTCGATAAGCTGCCCGACCGTGTATTTGAACTTTTCTTCCAAGATATCAGCCGGCAGGAGAGAGCTTCTCCTCCGGCACCTGGAAGGCCCGGGCCCGGAAAAGGAACTCAACGATATTGCCCTCGTGCGGCTGCAGCCAGTCAAGCTTGATCGTTGGAATGGGACCGATATTGAGCCGATCGATATGGCGGGTGGTGATCAGCCGGTCGACAAAGGTCTGGTCTTCGGTGATGGCGCTGCAGACCAGGGTCTGCCCCATCTTGTCGATCATGTCTTCCTGCGGACACTTCACCACCGTGCAGAAGGGGAACATATACTCCTTCGATGCCGCCGCATTCTCCGGCGAGGCGCAATGAAGAACTGTCGGGCGAAGGTACGCGCACCGATCCATCTCCTCCAGCCTGCTGCCGAACTTGGCGGTCATGTCTTCAACTCCTGACTCGCTGAGATCCGCATCGATCATACCCGAAAGAGCCTGGGCCATCCCCGGCACCGTAAAGGCCGCCAGCAGAGATTCCGGATCCTCCGGAGGCTTCACCTCGATGGGACCGATCCTCTCGGCTACGGCCTGGGCAATCTCCTCGGTATGACGCGAGGCCCAGATTCCTGAGCAGTTGATGCAGCCACGGCCGCTGTTGAGATAGACGCTGTCAGCTATGAGGTCGATGTGCTTCTCCCAATCATCAACCATGTCATCGCCGAAGATGATCTTGCTGAAGCCGGGGCCGTGGGCCTGCACGCGGGGGTTCCCCTTGTAGGCCGCTACCGTCGGCGTCCCGCCGAAGATCATGGTCCGCTGGCACTGGCTGACCACCTCGGCCCCCATCGCCGCTCCGCCGGGATAGATCCCGACCGCCTCGGCAGGGATCCCGGCTTCGGCGAATGCCGCCGCCATGCGATAGGGAGTCCAGGGCTCCTGCGGACCAGGCTTGAGAACCAGGCCGATCTGCATGGGAATGACAGGAAGCCAGAGGGTATGAACCCCTGGAGAATTGGAGGGAAGAACCATTCCCAGGGCGGAGGTCTGGGCCTGGTAGCTGACAACCACGCCGCGGTCTTCTACACCGTAACCCCGTGTCAGGATATCAAGATCCAGTCCCCTGGTCAGGGCGTCGAGCATCTTGTCCATGTTGGTCAGCACGAAGTGGTTCTTCTTCATGTTGGCCTTGCACATATGCTCCGGNAGCCCCGTCGTGGACGATTGCTGCCTGGCAAAATCATCCGGGGTCTGCACGCCATCTCCCATCGGCAGCGAGCCATCGAGATAAAAATCGGCGGCCTTCTTCATCATCTCGATCAGGTCGCCCGCGGGGATTTCCCTCAGGCATTCACGCGCTCTCTCGACCTTGCGCATGTCCCGGGCCAGGAGTCCCGTATTGGCCTGGCTGACCTTGGCAACCGGCTCACCAGTGATGAAGTGAAAGATCTCTTCCTTTTCGAGGCTCTCGTAGGGAGTGCCCCAGCGCAGGATAGGAATATTCAGCAATGTTCAGGTTCCTTGAATTGAAACAATCGTTTGTTGAAGCCAGCGGCCCGCTCTCAATAGACACCCACTGTTGTGGCCGATGCAAATTCNCGGAAAGGACGCACCCCGCTGATGCCATCCCATGGATAGTCATCATACGGCTCCTCCCGCTCACCCTCATCTCGCTCGAGGAAGCCGGGAACGAAAAGCTCCCTGGTCAGCGTAGTCAGCCNGACCCTGCCGGTCTCCCCGTACGGAACGACCTCGGCCGGGTCGTCAAAGGAGACCACCTCTATTACCGCTCGAGGCTGGGGAGCGTAGTAGACAATCTTGTAATCATCCGCCGGAACCACCGGCCTCGAACAGGCCAGCCCCATCAGGGTGTTGCCGTAGGTCGGAGTCATGTAGATATCTCCAAGGAGCTCCTCGCTGGCGAACCGGGTCCACTGCGGGGTAAACTCGGTCCCGCCGGAAAAGACCCCCCTGATCCCGAGCTCTTCCAGGCTGGTTCCCCTGCGCTCAAGCTCGAAGGCCAGCCCCTCCAGCAATTTCGGCGTGGTGAACATGCACTGGATATCNTGGCCCGCCTGCAGGAGGGTGATCGCCTGCTCGATAACGTGATCCTTATAGGCCTCGAGCTGGTCCATCCACCGCTTCTTGATNAGCTTGATGACCCAGCGTGGATCGAGGTCAACACAGAAACAGATTCCCCCGCGATACTGGCAGAGGTGCTCCACGGCGAGCCGCAGCCGCCGCGGCCCGGAGGGTCCGAGCATCAGCCAGTTCGCTCCCCTGGGAAAATGCTCCTCGGGAAGGGTGTCGCTGAACATCTCGTAATCGATCCTGTGATCATTGACCACCAGCCTGCTCTTGGGAATTCCAGTCGTCCCCCCCGTCTCAAAAACGAAGGCCGGCTCCTTCTCGTAACCCTTCGGCAGCCAGCGGCGCACGGGGCCTCCGCGAAGCCAGTCATCTTCAAAGAGCGGGAATTTTTTCAGATCGTCGAACGCGACAATCTCTTTGCGAGGATCCCAACCAAGCTTTCCGGCATAGTCAAGCCAGAATGGACAGCCTGTGTCNGGATTGAAATGCCACTCGATGATTTCCCGGACATGGGCATCCAACCCCTCCCGGGAAGCTGTAACCTTCTCAGCCAGTTCAGGCGAAGAGTTCTGGGCGTTCACTGTTAATCAGGTCCTGGTAGGAAAAGAAGCTGGAGCGCTANGGGGAATATACAGGTGGTGAAAATACCCGAGCATCCCGATCTTGACAACTCTTTGTCNCCTGCGACAAACACACAGGCTGGTTTTTTNCCNNTGGNNGGCATTAAAATCAATCTACNAGGCGANCCATCGGAAACTGTCGATNAGAATANCATCGATGGGGCCNNAATATCCCACGCGNGAAAAAGGNGGNCCCGGAAGGTGGGTAANAANTGAATGACCGTGATCNAAGCGAATGGNCGGCTGGNNGCGCTGCCGGCGGCCCTGGNCTGCGCNCTGTTATCCTTTTCATGTCACAGCTGCCCGGAAACTACAGCTCCCCGCGAAGCGACAGCTGAAAACCCTGAGATGAGTCACCTCGAACAAATAGCGGAACTCGGAACCGGCACGAAGAGGCTCGACCTCTTCGTGGTGCCCGGTATCTTCGAAGGAGCATCCTACGCAAAGGCGCTGGGCGCCAGGCTCAGGACTGATGCCGAAAGCGATGGAGCCTGCCGCCGGATCCTGGCAGGGCACTCGATTCACCTCTCCACCGTCATGGCTCCCGGCTACCACCCCGAAGACCAGGGCCGCGNCGTGGGCCCGGACAACGGCATCTACCTCTCGCGGATCAGGGAGACCTACGATTCCCTGCCTCCCGATTCGGTGAAGGTCCTGATCGCCCACTCCTGGGGAGGCGCCACCTGTCTCTCCGGGTCGCTTTGGACGGACAAGGCGGAAGCCGAACTGCCCGACCTCGCTGTCTTTACCGCCCCGGCCTGGAGCGACCACGTTGGGTTCGTCGTACGAATATCCGGAATGGCGCTTGGCATTCCCCTGTCCCAATACCCGGCCCGCTTCCTGACCCGGATCATTGGCTACAAAACACTGATGGACAACCCNCTTCCGGAGGTCCGGGCCATGGTGCTTGAAATGTCCGACCTCTTCTGCTCAAGGAGGGTGGCCTATCAGAGCTACCGCCGGGCTCTCGAAGGTCCCTGCCTCGGCAGCCACGATGCTGAATCCCTGAGCAAGCTCCTGCGGGAGTCCGGAAAGAAGGTGACCATCATCCAGGGCGCTAAGGACATAGCCGTCAACGGACCGAAGGTCATCGCGACCCTGGAATCCATCGGGGAGCTCGACAAGCTGTCGGAAAATACCAGGGTGCTGAGCAATGATCTCGATCACTGGCCCCTGCTGGAGAGCCCGGGGCTCCTTGGCGAGGTCATCGAAGCTGCCCTCCTTCAACCTTCGAACTGAGTCCCCCGCCCGCGAAATTCTCCCAGCTGGCCGCGGTAGGCGAGATCAAGCGCCTCCATCGTATGGAGGACGGGCAGATCCAGGCCGCGCGCGCGCAGCCGGCTCCTGAGCTGCATGATGCAGCCGATATTTCCGGAAACGACAAGGTCGGCCCCCGTCCTGAGCAGAGCCTCCACCTTCCTGTCGCCGANCTCACGGGCAAGCTCGGGCTGCTCAATATTATAGATTCCAGCGGAACCGCAGCAGGCATCCGCGTCGGGAACGGGAACCAGCTCGAGACCCGGGATCTGCTCCAGCAATCGACGCGGCGGCTGCCGGACTCCCTGGGCATGGGCAAGGTGGCAGGCATCCTGGTAGGCCGTCCGCAGCGGNTTGTCCAGNGGAGCTGGCGCCTCGATACCGAGCCTGTCGAGAAAAACCGAGACATCCTCAACCCGCGAGCTGAACCTGGCTGCCTCAGCTTCGCGNCTCGTNCCCTTGAACAGCGCCGGGTACTCACNGATACCCGAGCCGCAGCCAGCCGCGTTGGTCACCAGTGAATCNATCTCGCCGTCAAAGGAATCCAGCAGAGATTCCGCCAGCTCGCGAGCCTGCCGCCTCTCCCCCGAATGAATGCTGAGGGCGCCGCAGCAGCCCTGGCCGGCAGGCGCTGTCACCTCGACACCGTTTCGCGCCAGCACCCGGACGGTAGCCTCGTTGATGGAAGGNGCCAGGACCGCCTGGGCGCAACCCAGCAGCAGGCCGACCCGCCCGCGCTCCTCTCCCTCCGCCGCGGTGAGCGAGGGGAGGCCTCGATCCCGGGGGAAACGGCCGGGGGAAAGCTCCAGCATCGCCCTGAGACCCCGCGGCAGAACTCCTCTTGTCCAGCTGAGCCATCCAGCCATCAATAAGGCAGGCCTGAGACGAGCAGGGTAGGGCAAGGTCTTGAGCACAAGGAAACGAAGCAGACGTCTCCAGAGCGACAGCCGGCCCTGTTCATTCGAAAGCGCCCGAAAAGGAGTCAGCAGAGCGCCATATTCGACTCCGGACGGACAGGCCGGCTCACACGCGAGACAGCCGAGACAGCGGTCGATATAGGGCGCGGCTTCGGGAAGCTCGACACCTCCCTCCAGGATTTCCTTCATGAGAAAGATCCGCCCGCGGGGAGAGTCCATCTCCTCACCAAGGGCAGTGTAGGTAGGACACGCCGGCAGGCAGAAACCGCAATGAACGCAGGCCTCTACAGCCGCGAGCATGGCGGGGCCTTCGGGACCGAGATCAGCTGCCTGGATCTTATGCTGCATCGTTGCTATGGCTCCCGCCTGGGAGGATGGATAGAGAACGTTCCCGGACCATCAAGAACGGACCGAATCCGGCCCTCAAACGGTCCCTCTTTCCTGTTGAGCAAAGGTCCTGCGCTCGAGTCCTCGGAGCGCCACAGGATGAGCCCTGTCGTTCCGGCGCTTAAAAGCAGCTCCTCCAGCTTCTCGAAAGACTCGCCAGCCGGCCAGCAAACCCACGCGACGCTGCCGCCGCAGCCGTAGCGCCTCACGACCCCCAGTTCATCGAGGCGGCTGTCAAGCGACTCGATAACAGCCAGGGTGGCGGGTATCTTGACGAAGCTGTCACCCCTCGGTGCCCAGGAGAACTCGCCCTCCCTCCGCCAACAGTCTTCCTCATCATCCACCAGCGCGCAGGGAAGATCGAGCAGGGCGCGCAGACGCTGGATACGGGTGGGAAGAACCGATTCGATGCCGCCGAGACGAAGCAGCAGGGTTCCGGGAGGCTCGAGCTCCAGGGCAAACAATTCCTCTACAGATGAATTCAGCCTGGCCACGGCCTCGACAGCCTCCGCGAGACCGCCGGCATCGACCCTCAGGGTCGCAAAGGCCTCCTTGCTCGGAAAGACCTTGAAGGTGAGGTCGACCAGGACGCCAAGCTCACCGAGGCTGCCTGTCAGCAGCTTGGGAAAATCGAACCCGGCCGCGTTCTTGACCACCTTTCCGCCGCCGCGAAGTTCACGCCCCTCACCGTCGATGAAGCTCGCGCCGATGAGAAAATCACGAACCCCGCCATAGCGATAGCGGCCAGGGCCGCTGAGCCCCGAAGCGACTGCTCCCCCAAGCGTAGAGCCTGCCTCGCTCAATGGAGGGTCAAAGGGAAGGTACTGCCCGTTATCGCTCAACGCCTCCTTGACCTCCGCGACCGGGGTACCGCTCAGGGCGGTGAAGGTATACTCTCCCGGATCGTATTCGATGATGCCGCTGAGGCCGGAGAGATCGAGAATGGAAGTATCGGCCGCGGCAGCCAGGAGAGCGGACTTGGTCCCTCCCCCGCGCGGTCTCAGCCGCTTCGAGGAACGCACAGCCTCGACGGCTTCCGCTCGATTTCCGGGCGCGATGATGTTCATTCTCTGCTGATCCTTCCCTCTCTCTCAAGCGGGTGGGGACCGTGAAACTTCATGGCCGGGGGCTCGCCCTCCGGCAGCATCTTCCCCTTATTGGCCAGCTCTGAGGGATCGATGGCCGCCCGAATCCTCTTCATCGCGTCGATATTCTCGGCTGAGAACATGTCATTCATATAGGCGATCTTCTCGACACCCACGCCATGCTCTCCGGTGATGGATCCTCCCAGCCCTACGCAGAGCCTCAGGATCTCACCGGCGAGCTCCTCTGCCCTCTCGAGCTCGCCATCGACCCTGCCATCATAGAGAATCAGCGGATGGAGGTTGCCGTCTCCGGCATGGAATACGTTGGCTACACGAAGGCCGTGGCTCGAGCCAAGCTCTTCTATTTTCCTCAGCGCCTCACCAAGACGGCCACGGGGAACCACCCCATCCTGCACCAGGAAATCCGGGCTGAGCCGCCCGGCGGCGGAGAAGGCGCTCTTTCTGCCCTTCCAGATCCTGGCCCGCTCCTCCTCGTTCTCTGCCTCGATAACCTCGCTGGCCCCGGAGGTCTCGATCAGCTCGAGCAGGCGCAGACGCTCCGCCTCGACCTCCTCGGCCGGTCCCTCGAGCTCAACGATCAGGACCGCGGCCGCGCCCTTGGGGTATCCGGCATCCACAGCCGCCTCGGCCGCCTCNATCGCCAGGCGGTCCATGATCTCCATGGCTCCCGGCAGCAACCCGGAAGCGACCACCAGGGAGACCGCGTCACCCGCACGCTCGAGGCTGTCGTAGGCCGCCAGGACGGTGTGGTAGCGTTCAGGTCTCGGCAGCAGCCTCAAGGTGATCTCAAGCGCTATGCCGAAGAGCCCCTCTGATCCGACAAAAAACCCGGACAGATCCGGCCCCACACCCTCGAGACTTTCCGATCCGAACTCGGCAAGCTCTCCATCCGGCAGAACGACTTGAATGCCCAGCACATGGTTGGCCGTCATTCCATACTTGAGGCAATGCGCTCCGCCCGAGTTGAAGGCTACATTTCCGCCGATCGTGCAGATCAGCTGGCTCGATGGATCGGGCGCGTAATAGAGACCGTAGGCCTCGACCGCCTCGGACACCTTCAGGTTGACCGTCCCGGGCTCAACGACGGCAACCCTCTCGCGCGGGTCGATCCGCAGGATGCGGTTGAGACGATTCAGCCCGATGACAACTCCATCCTCCACCGGCAGAGAGCCGCCGGAGAGGCTGGTTCCGCTGCCGCGAGCCATGAAAGGAACACCGTGGCGATAGCAGGCGCGCACCGTGGTCACCACCTCCTCCGCGCTCTCAGGCAGAACAACGGCCCTGGGACGGGCCTTGAAGGCGGTCAAGGCATCGGACTCATACGGCGCCAGCTCCGCGGCGGCGGTAAGCAGCCGCCCGGGCGGATAGGTTTTCTTCAGGTCGTGGAGCAGTTCACTCAATTTGGCCGCCTCTTCAATAACCGAATGGAGGCATCATAGTCCCAGCCACACGTGGATTTGACAAGCCCTTCCCGCCCTCTCAAGTCTCTGCTAACATTCCTCCTGTCTTCGCATAGCCGCTGAACGAGCCNAAAATACATGCCTACCATCGACGAAATCCGCAACCTCCTCCGTAACGAACCGGGAGATGTCTTTCTCAACTACTCCCTCGCCATGCTGCAGAAAAAAGAGGGGCTCGACAAGGAGGCGCTCGTAAGCTTCGATCGCTGCATCGAGCTTGACCCCGACTATATCGCCGCCTGGTTCCACAAGGGCATGTTCCTGGCCGGCCTCGGAGAGGTCGAGGAGGCGAAAATCGTCCTCGAGGCGGGAATCGTAAGAGCCCGGGGATGTGGGGATGAACATGCCCTTGGCGAGATGTCAGAATTTCTCGCCGCCCTCTAAATATGGACAGCGGTCTGAAATCAGTTAAGATCGCTTCGCCTGGATCGAGCCGCGAAATTCGAGTGCGAGGGTGGCGGAACTGGCAGACGCGCAGGATTTAGGATCCTGTCTCTTCGGAGGTGGGGGTTCAAGTCCCCCCTCTCGCACCATTTTTTCCCGCTCGCGTAGAGCTAGCGCTCCGCCCGTCCCTTGCCGCGGCTGAGCTCCTGGTAGCGGCCCGGCATCAGGTTCTCGAAGGTCTCCGTGAGGCCATCGGCCCAGCGCACCTTGGCCTGGACTCCCCCGCCCGGACCNCCGCCAAGACCGAAGACCACCCTGGAATCATTGGCCGCCAGGTAGCTGGCCGCGCTACGCACCTCCGCGACCCGGGTCCGNCCGCCGGCCGTCAGCTCGACCCGGCTCCCGTAGGCATCCCGATTGCAGAGGCCGCCTCCCCTGAGCACCAGGCCAACCCAGGATTTCTTTCCGTTCTCGACCGTGTTGTTCCTGAGCAGAACACCGCGCTGCGCCAGGTTCACGATGTAGGCATCGAGATCCCCATCATTATCAAAATCACCGAAGGCTGCGCCTCTTCCCACAAATCGTTTCGAGAACCAGGCCCCGGACCGGGCCGAGACATCCTTGAAACGTCCGCGGCCATCGTTCTCCAGCAGCTGGTCGGGCTGTTCGTAGCTGAGACCCTTGCCGGGCTGGAGCTCTGCGATAAGCTGAACAATATGCCCGCGAGTGACATAGATGTCGAGATCCCCATCCAGGTCGTAATCAAAGAGCTTCGTCCCGAAGCCCAGGGGCTTGTAGGTCGCCTCGACAAGCCCCGCCTTGTAGGTTCCATCGAAGAAGAANCCATCTCCCTCACCCCTGTAGAGCGTATCGGTCTCTTCAGCGTAGTTGGTCATGAAATAGTCCATGTGACCGTCTCCATCGACATCTCCGCCGTCAATGCCCATGCAGGCTTCGCTGCGGGCGTGGGAGTTGAGAGCGACTCCGGCCTCGAGAGCAGCATCCTCAAAGAGGCCCTTGCCAAGATTGCGCCAGAGAAAATTCGGCACCGAATCGTTGGCAACCAGGAAGTCGACATCACCGTCCCCATCGTAGTCGGTAGGAAGAACCCCCAGCCCCTTCGCCATGATCCTCCCGGTCCGGGTCACTCCCGCGGATTTCGAGANGTCCTCGAACTTTCCACCGCCCCGGTTGATGAAGAGCGAATCAGGAGCCCCATCGTATTTGTTCGGATGGCAATAGGACGGCAGCCTCCGTGAATTACCCGTGCAGGCCTTGTGAACCAGGGTGTCGTAGATCAGATAATTGGTGACNAAGAGGTCCAGCAGGCCATCTCCGTTGACGTCGGCAAAGGCCGCGCTCGCGCTCCAATACGGACACTCGACTCCGGCCTTGCGCGAGATGTCGGTGAAGGTTCCATCTGCATTGTTTCGGTAGAGAGAGTTGCGGCCGAAATTGGTGACGTAGAGATCCTGGTCTCCATCGTTATCGATATCCCCGACGGCCGCGCCAGCGCCATATCCCCGATCGGCGACTCCCGCCAAAACGCTCACATCTGTAAACTTCCCATCGGCTCCCTGGCGGTAGAGAACATTGGCCTGCGCGCCCGCCTTGCCGGCCCCGGCGGAGTCTCCATGCCCCTGGACCAGGTAGAGATCCAGCAGGCCATCTCCATCGTAGTCGAACCACGCCGCCCCGCCGATCATCGACTCGGGCAGCAGCTTCTTGCCCACGGCGCCATTGACGTGCAGAAAAGAGATTTTTTTCTCCTCGGTCACATCCACGAAAGCATCCGCCGCCTCGCCGCCCGCAAACGGATAAAAAACGCCTAAAACGGCAAAAAGCGTCAATGCTACCCGCAAAGAAGCGACGTTGCCCTTCAGCTGAGATAAACGGAACATGCTGATACCAGACTCTGCTTTGACTTCCGGGACCCCGGGTTCTAAATTTTCCTGTCCGGCGCCGCGACCGAAACCGCGCTCCCCTTCAACAGGTGACACCTTGATTCTACCAATTTCCCATTCAACTGCCACCAACAGAGCCCTGGGACTGGCCATTACCGCTGTGCTGGTAATCCTGCCCCTTTGCGGCTGCAATCCCGACCCGGGACCAGGCGCCGGGAATTCTGCCGGCGCGCCGGGAGCCGCCTCGGGCGGCACCATGGAACACGCCAGGATGCTGGTCGATTCAGGCAGGGCCAGGGAAAGTATCTCGATCCTCAAACAGCTCGGCGACAAGACCGGCCCCGAGGCCCACGCGATCCTGGCCCGGGCCTACCACCAGACCAGAAGGTGGAACCTTTCTATCAAATCNTCCGAGGCCGCCCTGGCGACCCGTCCGAACGACACCGACCTGCTCTACCTGAAGGCCGACAGCCTGCGCAACATTGAGGAGCCCCAGGCCGCCAGGGAGCTCCTGGAGACGATCCTGAAGCGAACCCCGGAGCATTGGGAGGCCAAGCTCTCACTCGGACGCATCCTCCAGAGAATGACCAGTCCGGACAAAGCGATCGAGCTGTTCGAATCCTACCTCCAGGAGGCCCCAGCGAACCATTACCTCGCGGAAGAGGCCCGGCTGGAATACGGCAGAGCCCTGCGCTCGGTAAGGCGACACCAGGACGCGGCGGACCAGTTCGCTGTCCTCCTCGAGAGAGAACCCAGCAACAACATCTACTATTCCGAGCTCTCCAGCACGCTCTACAGGATGCGCCTGCGGCCGCAGGCAAAACTGCTGGAGGAAATCTACAGGGTATTCTCCGAGCAGGCTTTCGAAGAGCATGTTGAAAAGGGACTCTTTTCCAGCGGGCGTGACGGAGTCGCGATGGGCCAGCGCGCCTGGAACAGGCGCAACCAGAAGCGCTTCCTCGAATCCTTCGCCGCCTACGAAGAGGCTCTGGCGCTCAACCCGGCGGATCCGAGAATCAAGATCTACTTCGCGGACCTGTGCCTCAAATTCGAGCGTCACCAGCAGGCTCTCGAGATCATCGAAAACGGGATCCGGAACCCGCGCGGACCGCTCTCTGGACTCTTCGCCTCGATGGGAAAGATTCACCTTTTCGCCGGACGCGACCAACAGGCCGCCGCGGCGCTCAAGCAGGCCATCGAGGCTCTGCGCCAGGAAGGGAACCTGGGAGGCTACAACCGGGGGCAAGCCGATGGGCTCGCCCTCTACAACAACCTGGCCGAGGCTTTCATCAACCTGGAAGACTACGCTGGAGCCGGCAGGGTTCTTGCCGCCACGCGCAAGGCCGGAGCGGAAAACTCGCGGCATCTCTATCTGGCGGGTAAGCTGTCGCTTCAAAGCGACCAGGCGGCAACCGCACTCGCCTATTTCGACAAGGCTCTCCGNATTGGAGACANCCAGAAGNGAGCCCTTGCCCCCTGGAANGCGGCGGCCCTCGCCCGGGNAGGNAAAACGGCCGAGGCTCTTTCCATNCTGCTNAATCCCGGAACGTATCCGGCTNACNCGNAGCTCCTTGATATCGTCCTGGCGGNCCTGCCCCCGAAACACCCCGANCGNGAGAAGNTGGNGNGCCTCAAGNCNCGCAGCCAGCTGGCCGCCCNGCACNTCTCAGACCTCCAGGGNAAGCTCCAGNGNNTCAANCTTCGCGATGCCGGCTGCGCCAGGATCCTCTCCGANCTCGGCGACACCTATGAGAAGCAAGGCAACCCCGCGGCCCTTGATTACTACTTCCTGGCNAGCGACATCGACTCCTCAAAGCCCGCTGTGCTGANAAGGCTCCTGAAAGAGCTCNAAGAAAAGCGGCATTATTTTACCCGCATGCGGCTGCTGNGAAGGCTGANGGATGCCGCGCCTGATGACCTCCAGGCNCTTGCCGNCCTCTCGAGCATGTATCTTGACCTGCATATCAGGCTCAGCGAAGCTCGCGACATGGCGCTTCGNTGNCTTGAGGCCCNTCCGGATCCGGACTCGCATCTCCTTGCCTCCCGCGCCTCCCTCCTGCAGGGAGACAGGAAGGANGCNCGCCGGCTNNTCGAGAAAGGTCTNGAGCTCGCGCCTGGAAACGACCGCCTGAAGAAGGCNCTCGAAGAGGCCGCGGACAGGTNAGAGNCNCGCCTCGATGCGAGGGAAATTATCTCCTTNCCCTGCTGNCATCTCTGCTACGATAGCGNGCCGCGTGACTCGGAAANAAGACTGCNGAGCGCTCTCCTNGAGCNATCCGCCAGCTACCCACCGGCAGGTCATTTCCTGTAAATCTCCGTCCCCACACAACGGTACCAACCATGAAAACCTCTCCCCTTGTAACGCTATTGATCTGGCTCGGATTCATGTCGGCGGCCTCCCTCGCNGCGGCAGAGGAACGCATTTCAGCTCTCTTCCTCGGCGACAATGGACACCATCGNCCTCTCGAGCGGGCCNGGCAGCTNATCCCCGTTCTCAAGCCCCGAGGAATNGATNTTGAGTACACCGACCGGGTCGAAGACCTCAACNCCGANAAGCTGGCCNCCTACGATTGCCTGATCGTCTACGCCAACATTGGAAAGATTACCCAGGCCCAGGAAAAGGCTCTCCTTGACTTCGTTGAGAAAGGAAAGGGCTTCGTCCCCCTGCACTGCGCGTCCTATTGCTTTCTCAACTCGCCGAAATACATCGCGCTGGTAGGCGCCCAGTTCAAGCGGCACGGAACCGGGGTCTTCCACGTCGACAACATCCAGCCGAAGCATCCGATCATGAAAGGGTACCAGGGCTTCGAGAGCTGGGACGAGACCTATGTGCACGCCCATCACAACGAAAAAAACCGCACCGTTCTCGAGACCCGCAAGGAAGGAAAAACGGACGAACCCTGGACCTGGGTTCGAACCCGCGGCCGCGGAAGAATCTTCTACACCGCCTGGGGGCACGACCATCGCACCTGGGAGCATCCGGGCTTCCATGAGCTTGTGGAGAGAGGCATCCGCTGGAGTACGGGCGAGGACCAGTTCTCCCTGTCTCATAAGCGCAAGCCGCACGGCGGGCTGAAACCCTTCGATTTCAAGAGCGCCAAGCTTCCCAATTACCTGTCCAACAGGCGCTGGGGAACTCTCGGACAGGACCTCAACCGGATGCAGAAACCGGTCTCCCCTGCCCTCTCACAGAAACACATGGTGCTGCCGAAAGGGTTCGAGGCGAGGCTCTTCGCGGCGGAACCGGACATCACCAAGCCGATCACCATGACCTGGGATACACGGGGAAGGCTCTGGATCAGCGAGACGACGGACTATCCCAACGAGATCAAGCCCGAGGGCAAAGGAGAGGACCGGATCAGGATCTGCGAAGACACAGATGGAGACGGCCGGGCAGACAAGTTCACCGTCTTCGCCGACAAGCTGAGCATCCCGACGAGCCTCTGCTTCGCCGGCGGAGGCCTCCTTGTCCACCAGGCGCCCCACACCCTCTTCCTGCGCGACACCGATGGCGATGACAAGGCGGATGAACGAAAGGTTCTCTTCAGCGGCTGGTCTACAGGCGACACCCACGCGGGACCGAGCAATATGCACTGGGGCTTCGACAATTGGATCTGGGGGATCGTCGGCTACTCTGGCTTCAACGGAAAAATAGGGGAAGAACAGCAGCGCTTCTCCACTGGCTTCTACCGGTTCAAGCCGGATGGATCGAGAGGCGAGTTCATTCGCAACACCAACAACAACTCCTGGGGCGTGAGCTTCAGCGAGGAGGGTGTCGTCTTCGGCTCGACCGCCAACCGGAACCCGAGTGTCTATATGCCGATTGCCAACCGCTACTACGAGGCGGTGAGGGGCTGGTCGTCGAAGCGTCTCGACACGAGCTCGCAAACCGCCCGCTTCTACCCGATCACGCCGAACGTCAGGCAGGTAGATCATCACGAGAACTTTACCGCGGCGGCAGGACACGCGCTCTATACCGCCCGCAGCTACCCGAAACACTATTGGAACCGCGCGGCCTTCGTCAACGGACCGACCGGCCACCTCGTCGCCACCTTCCTCATCGAAGGCGTCGGCAGCGATTACCTGACTCGCAACAGCTGGAATCTGCTGGCAAGCGATGACGAATGGACGGCACCGATCATGTCCGAGGTCGGCCCCGATGGCATGGTCTGGATGATCGATTGGTACAACTATATCGTCCAGCACAACCCCACCCCCANGGGCTACAGGAACGGAAAAGGCAACGCCTACGTAACACCNCTGCGCGACAAGGTTCACGGCCGCATCTACCGGCTGGTCTACAATGGCCGAAACGCCTACAGACCCCAGGATCTCCAGAAGGCGGACCCCGCCCAGCTGGTCGCCCAATTATCCAACAACAACCTCTTCTGGCGAAAGAACGCCCAGCGCCTGCTGGTCGAGAGAGGAAACCTCGATGTGGTGCCGGCCCTCAGCAGGCTCGCGACTGACCGGAAGGTCGATGAGATCGGCCTCAATACCGCCGCGATCCACGCGCTCTGGACGATGCACGGAATCGGCGCGATGGATGGTTCGGTACCCGCGGCTACCGGGGCCGCACTCGGAGCGCTGGGACACCCTTCAGCAGGAGTCCGCCGAACGGCTCTCAAGGTGGCGCCTCGCACAGACACCAGCTCAAGAGCCATCATCAAGGCCGGCAGTCTTCGCGATCCGGCTGGACAGGTTCGCCTGGCAGCATTCCTCGCCCTCTCGGAAATGCCGCCGTCAAAAGACGCGGCCGCGGCAATCGCCGCGGCTATCAACCTGCCGGCCAACTCCGGCGACCGCTGGATCCCCGACGCGGCGACCAGCGCCGCCGCCCGGCATGACATTCATTTCCTCCAGGCCGTGGCGGGCTCGCCGGCGGCGGGGCGGCAGGACGCCAGGCAGCTCGAGATGATCGAACGAATCGCCGAACATTACGCCCGCGGCGCCCCGGCCGGGAACGCCGGAGCCCTGGTCCTGTCCTGCGCCGGGACGAACCGCTCGATCGCGGACCCCATCGTCCGCGGCCTGGCGAAAGGATGGCCGCAGGGACGCGCCGTGAAGTTCAACACCGCAGAGGAAAAGGCGCTGGCAAAGGTACTCACCCGGGTCTCGGGACCGGTCAAGGGACAGCTCCTCTCCCTGGCCGCCCGCT